>QMSS01000034.1 GCA_003649715.1 Thermoplasmata archaeon | reverse complement strand
TTTGGAATCTTCCACACAATGGTGACAACCATGTAGAGCTGTGTCTCAACACAGATGGAGGACAATTCTTTGAAAACATGTTTTCAATGTTTGATGATGATGTAGAAATATGCCATCTAATCCTTGGTGTATCAACTGATGACCATCTACGTGTATCCTGGGACTACAACAATGGCCATATAACCAACTTCGAATGGGATGGAAGAATTCTACGTGTCACCAATCTAGACATAATGTTGAATCTGCAGGGAGATGTGTTTACTATTACTGGAAACTGGGACTTTGGTGAATCAGGCTCATTCAACATAGAGTTCAACAAGGATGTTACCATCACCTTTGTTGATTTTGAGAATGAGATATTTAGAATTCTAGGACATGTTTCCTTCTACGCAGATCGTCAGCTGGGTATCTCCTGGCATTGGGGTGACATGGGATATTTCACAGTCACAACATATGATGAGCCTCTTGGAGAGAACTTCTATCTAGAAATACTCTATGATAGAGACAACCAGGGAGAATACAGGTATGGTATGATGATAGCGGCAGATGAGTTTCTGAACACTTATTTCAATATCAGCTGGTATAGAGATCAGGCTCATTCCCGTCCATACTGGTGGATAGCAAGTGGTGGCCTGCCGAGCAACTGGGATATATGGTTGCTATGGAATTACGAATGGTGGGAGATACTATAAATATAAAAACAAAACAATGCAATCAATACAATGTTGTAAAATATTGATAAATATAAGGAATATATGTAATAAACTAAAGAAGATAAAATTCTGAAAATTTAGATTCAACATCAAAAATATATTTGGGGGATTCGCTATCTTGGAAAAAAACTTAGTATGGAAGATAACTGCTGTGATGATACTGCTTATAATGATTCTATCTGAAACTCCGGCTATGATGGTAGACGGTGGTGGATATACAAAAACCCTAGGTGAGTCGACATTTACATGGGAGGATGATTTTTTAGACACAAGTAGAATAGACTCTGAATGGTCATATGATTATGTTGTCTCTAATAGCAATGTAACAATGGACAACACCTTTGAGGTATGGGCTGATCCAGAATGGACACGGATGAAACCCATAGAGGTTATAAACACTGGTGGTGAAACCTTCAATCACTATCTACTGGATCTAACTGTATACTATGATCCTGATATGCAACAGGATTTTGACGATCTACGTTTTTATAACAAAAGCGGTGTCCCTCTTGACTACCAGAGGATAGAAAAGGTAAATGGTGAATATGTTGATATACTAGTAGAGATACCAGAGATACAGGCAGAAAGTGTGGAAACAATCTACATGTTTTATGGAAACCCCTCGGCATCATATGGAGGTGTCGATGACATATTTTCCTGGCAGGAGATAACTGGTGATGATCTAAGAGTCTCTTGGACAGGCAACTCTGAGGGATCCTGGGACCCAGATGTTGGATATGGAGCTGAAAGGTTTTTAGTTGCCTGGGAAGAAGGAAATGGCCCAGAATATGATCCCGAGCAGTGGCATAGAGTTGAACCAAGGCATATCCACGGTAGGATATATGATATCAATGGCGGCAGTCCAATCCCATCCCCCCCCAATGATCTACATATAAGTACAGAATCCTCACTCTATCACTCAGAAAATCCAAGTATCGCATATAGTCCTGTTAGTGACAAGTTTTTTGTTGTATGGGAGCAAAACCCAACTACTGGTAGATGGGCTGTTGGCATACATGGTACAATGGTTAGAAGATCAGATGGATATTGCTATGCCCCATTTACAGTTTGCAATCCAGAATATCAGTTTCCTCAGTATTACCCCTGTTTCGATCCATGCGTGGCATATGATGAGCAAAGCAATAGATTTTTTGTTGTATGGGCTGCCGCAGATACAAACTGGAATTTTGATGTATATGGAATGTTTTACACTCCGGATGGTAGCCCAATTGGTACAAAAAAAACCATTGCCTCTGGATCAAACTATCAGGGTCAGCCATGGATATGTTCTGATAACAATGGACATTTTATGGTGGTATATGAGGATGGAGCCAATGCTGAGAATGGTCCATTCAGCATCAAATCTAGATTATTCGACTCAGATGGTAATCCCGTTGGTTCCACACAAACCTTGGCTACTGGTAGCAGCAATGTTGATCATGTCTTTCCATCAGTATCCTACAACCCAAGGACTGAAAAATACTGTGTAGTATGGAACACAGGTGATATAAGCAATGGAGACTACAATGGGCAGATAAAATGTAGAATTCTATCTCAAAATGGAGAGATTGAGACAAATATTATTACCATCCAATCTGGTATTGTGTATAAAATACCTGATGTGACCCCCTATATGGGTGTCCTGTTTTTTGTATCCTATGATGATGACTACACCGATGTTAACGGCATATGGGGTAGACTGGTTTCCCTGGATGGATCAATGATATCAAATAGACAGGAGCTATCCGATACTAATATATATTCCCCAAAGGAGTGGAATAATGTTGCAGTTGGAAACAACAATATTTTTGTTGCATGGGAGGATAAAAGACTTGTTTCCTCACCTGATGAGATATATGCTAGTATATGGACATGCAGCCAATCGATAGGATCCCCTGATGTAACATATGATTTCGGAGATGAAGAAGAACTTGTTCTAGAGGCAGTGGTGGTCTCAACACCAATTGAACCAGAAAATCTTCAGGAATGGGATGAGTTTTTTGCAGACTACACATCAGATGGTGGAAACATAGTATTTGATGTTTTAGATGAAACTGCTACACAAGTTATCAGAGAAAACATCAGCCCTGGTGAGGGCATCTCAGATATAACAGAATCAGTTATTCGACTCAGAGCCACATTCACACGAAACACACCACAAAGCACTCCTTCTCTAGATAAATGGGGTGTAACTGCACTTGTAGGGGATGACATTGAACCTCCATGGACAACCATCGAACTTGACCCAGCTACACCTGATGGAAACAATGGATGGTACATATCACCAGTAACCATAACACTCATGGCATATGACAACGACACAGATCCAGAGAACATAACAACATATTATAGAATAAACAATGGAGACATAGTTGAATACACTGGATCATTCATACTATCAGAAAACGGAGATAACAACTCTGTAGAGTTCTGGTCCATTGATTCCTCAGGGAATGAAGAGCTTCCACACAATATAATCGAAAACATAAAGATTGATACATCTGAGCCATTTGTAAATCTCCTAAAACCACCAGACATAGTATACACCGAACATGTGGAGATCAATGGAACTGCCTCTGAATACATATCAGGATCTGGTCTAGAAAAGATAGTGATAATGATCAACAACGAAGAAATATACAACTCCTCTCTACATGGTTTTTTCACATGGTTTGAATGGAATCTAACCATAGACTATGGAGAAACATATGACATACATGTAAAGGTGTACGACCAGGCAGGAAACATTGGACATGCACGCAAAGATGTTACCCGCTCAGAGAAAGGAATCTACAAAACAGGATACCTCTATCTATTTGATCTACAGCCAATACCACTAGAAATTCTTGACATTATGCAGCTTGCAGTAGCAATTAACTATGATACCCTATACGTTGTACTGCCAGAAACAATAGATGAAAACACCAGTTCTGTAAAGTTTGTGGCAAAACAAATCCTACTTGGAAACGAGTATAGTAAATGGGACAATAATGTCTCAGATGGCTGCTCATGTAGCTTTGACATACCCTTTGGTCTATACGAAATAAAAGCCTACACCTATGACGATGATGGAATAGAGACCTCCAACTATCTGCTGATATCCAAGATCCTGGTTATCCTACTATAGGGGGAACCAGGTTTATATATCTCCAGAAAAAAAGAAAAAGACAACAAAGAATGTCTACAAAAAAAGCTTTTTTCTCTTTTCCCCACTTTAATACAACAGAATACGGGATGACACAATCGTAATTGGATACAAATGTAGTTTGAATTACCAACTAAGTCAAAATACAGTTTTTTTGTATAACACTTTTTTATCTAACGCATGAAAAATTGTGATGGATAGAAGTGTTACGCCCCGGCCGGAATTTGAATCCGGGTCGCGAGCTCGACAGGCTCGCATGATAGACCGCTACACTACCGGGGCAAAACAACAATCCCTCTCTGTTTTTTTGTAAAAGGGGTAAACTAGATTCTTCTCTTTAATCTTTTCCTTCATTTTCTCAAAAAAACCATTGGCTTCAAAAAAGATAATGCAAAGTGAGGAGCTCTATGAAAACCAGTAACTGTATGTTTTTGTATAGGTTAGGCTATTTTTTAGTTTTTTTTTATGAATTTTTTTAGAAATGTAAAAATAACACAAAGAATTTAAATAGTAAAAATTATAGAAAATATGTCTTGTAGAGATCCTATGGTGGAGAGATGAGAGGAGGAAAATTGGTAAAATCAAAGTGTTAGAATATGTGTTTGTGTAGTCTAAGGTTGTGAGGGTTTCTATGGCGAGAGTGTTTGATCGAAACATGTTTATTATGCTGTTGGCTATAATGATAGGTGTTGTTATTATCACCTATTTTGTGGCGGACATTATGCGTCGTTCTCAGATTGAGAACCTGATAGTTGAGCATGAGGTTGAGATCCAGGAGATCACTGGTAGGAATGAAAATTTTACTGATCATTTTCTTCAGGGATCTATAAAAATGGATTCAGCTCGTGAGATTAGAGAGGTTGGTAACTATCATTTTGATTTAGCTATTTTATGGTATGATAGTGCATTGTCTGCAGTGAATAACTCTACTCTGGATATGTATCGAGGACGTATTGTGAGTAACTGTACAGAGGCTATGAGTAGTTATATGGAGTCTCATAAGCGTTTTGATGAGTCTAAGTTTTTCTTTGAAAGAGCAAAGAATTATACTGATAATAATAAATATTTGGAATTACTTGGATATTATGTTGGTTTTGCTCAATCAGGTAGAAACATTACGTTGCTTAGATATAATGCTAGTAAGTATCTGATGTTTATTGCAGAGAATCTAACCTTATCTGTTTTTGGTAACGAGAGTGGTAATGAGAATCTTACTTTATTGTTGGATCTTTTCAATGAGACGATGGATCTTTATGATGGTATGATTAATGATTACAACTGGTATAGTGATTATATTGATGAGTATGTGTTTTTTGATGAAATCAGAGAGCCCCATTGAACACATATTTATCATAATAGTTTTTTTCTTAAAAAAGGAGGATCGATGGGGTTTATTTTTTTGTTCATTTCATGGGTTTCTTTTAGTTTTTTATAAAATAAGGTAATATGATGGATGATGGATACGGGTGGGGTGTTGAGTAATATTTGTGTTTTTTGGGGTGCATAATTGCAGTTTTTTTTAGGTGAGCTGTGTTAATCCTATTTTGTGTTCATCCCAGAAAAATATTGGGCATATGATGGGGTTGTATGTAGTTGTCCATTCTATTCTTGTGAGATCTGATAGTGAGGAATGTATTTGCCTTCCTGTTTTGATGTCGACTACTCCTTGATTGGATTGATTTAGTGAGTAGTCAATGTAGTTGGAATTGTTTATCTGTAATCTTATTTTGTACCATCCGTTGAATAGGTATCCATTTATATGATTGGATTGCAATTGAGTCCAGTTTTCTGTATCTGGATCCCAGTAGGAGAGTTTTAACACATAACTCTGTACTGGGTCTGTTCCATTGTTTGTGTATTCGAATTTTATTCTGGCTATGTCTTGGTTGTTGCTATTTTTGAAGTTCAGCTGCAGGCTGTATTCTTCACTGGTATTTCCACATGCGAACCATGCCTCCCACCATTGAAGTTGGCTGTTGAGTTGGGAGAAGCTGTAGTTCCAGTATTGTGGGCTGTTTTGTTTTCGGATTTTTATTTTAAAGGACTGTGGTGTTTGGTAGTGGTAGCTGGGTGCTACTTCGAAGTTGATTTTGTTTTTCTTTTGAGTGGTTTCAAACCATTGATGTCCCTGGTATGATTGTGTTGCGTTTCCACCGGGTGTATCATCTGAGAAGTCTTCAGTTAGTGTTGATGGTGGTTCGTAGGCAAAAACTGTTATGTTTGTCGGGTCGTCATCACCTGTTTCTCCATCTCCATCTTGGTCTACACCGTCATCTATGTTTGGATCATCAGTTAATTCGGTTTTGTCGTTGATTCCATCTTCATCACTATCCCAATATACTATTCCCTGGTTTGATATTATGGTGTTGTTTCGTAGCCCTGTGTTTATGGTTACCCGGAATGTTAGTGCTATGCTACTTTCTTTTGGTATTTCACCATTCCATTCTATTTTGTTTTCCTGGGAGTTGTACTGTATTGTTCCAGAGGTGGCTGTGGCTGATCCAGCTACGTATGTAGTGTTTTCTGGTATGATGTCTTCGAATTCATTTCCTGGATTGTCGTTCTGATCTGCATTCCCAGTGTTGCTAATGGTTATTGTATACTCAAGTATGTCATTGCTTTCCGCGGGTTCTCCATTGAGATCTTGTACTGTTTTTCTTGAGGTTATTTCTGTTTTTGCATATCCTGAGAACATTAGATTGTCGATGAATGCAGCACTGTCGAATTGGTTGTCACCTGTATCCTTTATAGTGAATGTTACTGTGATTATCTCGTTTGGTGAAACTGGATGTTCTGCTGTTACAAGAGCTGTTGCTCCTGCATCTGCACCTGGATCTCTAGGTGTGGTGGAGACCCAGTCTACACCATTGGGGTTTCCACTGGTGGCGAATATGTCGAATCCTGTGCCAGGTATATTGTGTGCTGTTAACACAAAGTTTCCGCTGTTTACATCTATTATATATGTGGATGTCCCCTGTGATGGTGAATCTACGGTGACGGTTAGTTTGTCATTGTACTGTGTTCCCACATATTCTGGGTATTCTGCGCTTAGAAACTGTACATCATAATATAGGTAGTGCATGTGTTGCGGAACTTGCAGTACTAGTGTTAGTGATGCACGATCTCTGGGATAGCCATATCTTCCATGGAAATATGTTCCCCGTTCACTACCTGGGTTGTAGGAGTTTGTTGTGACTGGAACAGCACCGGCTATCCCAGTGCTTAGTATGACGAATGTTGATCCATTGGTTGGATGCATAGTCCCCAGTGATGTAAAAACACCTGCTTGTCTATGACCAATGGTGTCTGTGTCTGTGTAGTATGAGCTTATCAGTGTAGATGGATCTGCTAGTATTGCATATGCCAAGTCTTCTCCATCATATGATCCTGCTCTGACATGTGCCGATGGTATGACCACCATTGATAGCGAGGCTAATATCAGGATACTTCCCACTACCATTGCTGGAGAAATATGATGGTGACCTGGATGGTGTCTAAATATGTTTGCATCTGCTTTTATCATGGTCCTACTATCCTCCTCCAGTGTAGTCAACTATTTCAAGTGTGTTGGATTCGACAGCAGCACCATCTGTTGTGCCATTGTTAGGTGTTATGATGCATTTCCATGTCTCCCCAATGTTTGTTTCCTCAGATACTATAACGCTGTTGTTGGAATACCCCTCCTTTGTGCATAGGTAGTATTGATAGATTTGTTCATCTGAGAGTATATGATCATAGAGATGAAACTCATCGATAAAACCGAGCCAGTAACGGCTGCTATCTGTTCTATGACCTAGATGTAACGCCTCCTGCGATCCACGGCCATAATGTCTATTTCCAGCTTCTATGCTCTTGTTTCCATTGACATATATGGCAAGTGATTTCTCACTGGCATCCCACACACCAACTATGTTATACCAGGTGTTGCTTTCCAGCATACCTGTTTTAACTGATCGTCTAACACCGTCTTCGCATACACCAAAATGTATCTCAGAATTCAGCTGAAAAAACTGAACGAAGTTCATGTTGTCCTTACGTGCCTCCATGACTCTACGCCAGTTATCGCTGATATCATCGCTTTTTAGCCACATAGATATTGTAAAATCATTGTTTGATATATCATCAAAAACATTGGGTAGATCAAAAGCTATATAATCATTAGATCCATCAAAATAGTATGCTCCACCGATTTTTCCATTGCTAGTCCAAGAGGCACCAATGATAGTGCCATTGTTTTCACTACCAGAGTAATCTTTAGTTGTTGCTGAATCTTCTGTATCAAATGGTAGAAGCAGGTCTGTTATCGATTCATTGTTAAGCATCCAGTTGTATATGTATGTCAGGGCATCTATATCTATGTCAGCCAGATTTCCATAGCATATGAGATCTTCATCAGATGTATTGGTTCTAAGAGTGGATATAAGCAATGGAGGTGGATATGATATTGGTGATCCATGTCCATGTAGAACTCCGTTGAAAACCATTTGTTTACTTCCATCATCGTAGATCTCAAAAATAGTTAGTCTCACATCGTCTTCCTCTGTGAGAAGGACTTTGCCAATGGGTGGATAAAGAATTTCTCCTATATCCCATGTATCATCAGTTTTTTTGTAAATCAGTGTTCCATCTGCATATATCTCATAGGACTGAAGGGAGTCTCCGCCCATATGTTCAACAGCTACTCGTCCCTGCTCATCTACATATCCCAGTAGTCTGACATTGGGTTCAGGGGAGGGGAGAGGCAGTGGAAACACATAGTTATATATCAACACAAAAACAATGACAGCTATTAAAACCAGGATTATGGTTCCAACTAGTTCTGATACTCCATATTCATCTAGCAATGAGGATATGATGATGTTCCTCCTCTTCATCTCTCCCTATCCACAAGATACTCTCTTTGTTTTTTCTATTATTTAAAGCCTTCGTGACTATTTGTCAATATATACAAAAAAACAAAAAACCTTCTCCTCTTTTTTTTGCTCTCTCATTTTTTCTTTTAGAATAAAAATTTGAACAATATGAAGGAGACTAGTATGAGTACAAAGCTGTATCTAATGCCTGATGAGAGTCTGCCATCCATCATAAAGCCGCCGAGCATACCTCCGCCTAGTCCCTGTACAAATACGAAGATATAAAACATGTTTTTTAGCTCCTCAGGAGTTATCTGGGATATGCGCATGTTTCCAATGCTTTGTCCTGCCATTCTTCCCTGCATGTCGAATATTGCGGCGAAGATGGTTTTATCGATTATGAGTATGACTGCAAGGAATACAAAGAAGCTGATAAAAATTACAATACTGTAGAGCGACATCTCTGTTTTCCTTTGTTGCTCAACGCGTTTGATCTGATCGATTTCTCTCGCAGCTGCATTGAACACTGATGATGTGTTTCCACCTATCTCAAGAGCCTTGTTTATGGTTATAGCTAGACGTCTTGCTCTATCGGTGTTTATCCTCTCTGCGAAATCAGTTAATGCCTCCTTGATTGATATACCCCAAGAAAGCTTAGATGCCATTCTTTTTAGCTCAGGTGTTAGGCTTCCATAGTCTCCAGTTGAGGCTGATCTTATGGCATCAAAGATGGTCATTCCAGATGACGTGGAGTTGGCGATGTCACGTAGGAAGTCAGGTAGTTTTTCTTCTACTTCTTTTCTATGTTTCTCTTTGATATGGTTGTAAAATCCAATGGGTCCGACTAGACATAGCATTCCAAATACTATGAGGTCGAGTCCAGTAATAAACTCGTTGATAGGGGTAAGTATGCCTGTGAGAGTTAAGAATCCTAATAGAAATAGTGTTGTTGATATGCCTATAGATATGGCTAATAATAGTAGAAGTGTTGTGTCTCTACCAATTGTTTTCTTGTATTTTTTTTTCCATCTAAATGATGCCTTAAATGATTTGAACAATTTTTTTATATTTCTTCCCCCGCTCCTGATTTCATCATAATGTAGAACCCGGCATATGCTAATGGTAGTATCACCAATGCCATTAGGTACAGGAACTCGAATGATATAGCTCCGCTGCTGGTGAGACTCATCACTGATATTATTATTACGAGGAAGAGTGGGAATGCGATGACTGTTACGACAAATGTTTCTGCCATGACTGCAAGTGATTCCAAGTTTTTTTTCCGTTCCATTAGGTCATCGAACATGTATTTGTCAACGCATCTATCAAAATATGGTCCAAGTTCGCTTCCAGATTGTATCACCTCGATTATGCCCTGTATGAATTCTTTGAATTTTTGTGATGGTGATATGTTTGCAGCATTTTTTAATGCAGTTATGGTGTCTACACCCATTAGTTCTATCTCAGCTGTTATCTTTTTTGCTTCTTTTTGTGCTTCTCCATAAAGGTTTATGCCGGCGAGTGTTCCAAATATCTCGGATGGTGATATCCCTGCGGCTGACATGGTGTTTATAAAATTGGTGACATATGGTAGATGCCGGTCGATGTTTTTTCCCCGTCTTTTTGCCCTTGATGCTGGTAGCTGTAGGTATGTGATTGCTATTAGTGTTGGTACAATGGTGGATAATAGTAGCATGAGAAGCGCTGTTGTGCTGTTGGGTATCAACAGATATAGTATTAATGTTGATATGAAGGATGCTAGAAATCCTATTATTATGTTCATTATAACCATTGAGTAGTATTCCTGGTATACCATGCTGATATCTGCTTTTTCGAGTAGTCTATTTTTGCTGGTTTCACTTATGTTTAGTTTTGTGAATATTTTGGAGAATATTTTTCTGCAGAGTCTTGTGTATCTAGTGGATTTCATGTTTTCATTTCCTCTCTCACTTTCTTTAGTAAAGCCTTTGGATATTTATGGTAGTATGATACGATTTTGCCGACTTCTTTGTATGATCTAATATTTTTTTTCCTCATCCATTCGAGTACAAGCATTCGGTTCTGTAGTTCCTGCTGTAGTTGTTCTTCTGTCCAGTCGTTTTGCTGTCTTATTTTGTTTAGCACCTTGCTAGCTTTGCTGCTTTCGAATCGATCATCTGTTTTTGAGACCCATGTGAATGGTGCCATGAATATTAGCTGGTTTGTGTCGCTGTCTAGTTTTATTATTTCTGTGACACTGGTCATTCTTCTCACTGTTTTTCCACCTATGTCTATTGCGTTTTGGAATACGATTATGTCTAGTGATGTTAGTAGTGCTCGTGGTAGTGATATAGGTGGGTTTTCTAGACGCTGTATAAGTGTGTGTATGGTGCTTGCATGTACTGTTGCATATGATGTATGACCAGTGGCCATTGCTTGGAAGAGGCTATATGCTTCTCTTCCTCTGACTTCTCCTACTATGATAACACGTGGTCTTTGTCGTAATGCTGCTCTTATCAGGTCAAACATGTCTATATCCTTACCGGTTTTATGCTCATCTGATGTAGAGAAGCCTGCTCTTGTGGTGCCTGCTATCCAGTTTTTATGAGGAAGATTCACTTCCCTGGTGTCCTCTATTGATACGATTTTGTGTGATGCTGGTATGAATAGTGATAGTGCGTTCAGTGAGGAGGTTTTTCCACTAGCTGTTCCACCGCAGAATAGTATAGATGCTCCATTTTCTATTGCCATCCAGAAATATGCAGCCATTTCTGTGGACATGGTGTTGTTCTCTATCAAGTCTATGGGTGTGAGTGGATCTTCTCTGAATCTCCTGATGGTGAAAGTTGATCCCTTGGTCACAGTTTTTGCCAATGTTGCCTGCAGTCTGGATCCATCAGGTAGTTTTCCATCTACTATGGGTGAGTAGATGGATATTTGTTTGCCTGATATCTGACATAGTCTTACTATAAATGAGTCGAGTTCTTCGCTGCTGTCGAAAAATATGTTGGTCTCAATAGCCTCATATTTTTTGTGGTGTACAAATATGGGTGTGTCTGGTCCATCGCATGAAATATCCTCTATGCCATCGTCATGCATCAGAATATCTATTCTGCCATATCCAATGAATTCTCTGAATATGTGGTAAAATATTTTGTCCTTAGATCCTTCTTCAAATCTTATGTCGTTGTCTGCTATTATCTGCTCAAGTGTTTCCTCTAAAAATCTTTCTTTCTCCTTTTGATTCATGCCGTAGGCGTTGATGTCAGCTAGCATTTTGAAGAGATGTGTCAACTCTTTTTTTATTTCCTGCTCCTTTTCATTCAGCTGAG
>QMSS01000033.1 GCA_003649715.1 Thermoplasmata archaeon | reverse complement strand
TGAGTCTTTGATTAGTTTGAATATTGTTGAGCAGGTTGATGGTGGGGGTGGTGGGATTAAGTTGTATAGGTTGACTGATTTTGGTAGGGAGGTTGTTTTGTCTTTACGTGGAAACAAAAACAGCAACCTATAGCTAACCAAGGTCCCCCACCATGTTTCGTTATCTGGTTTTAGCATTTTATCTAAAAAAAGACTGTTTTATACAAATCCTTCTTCCCCATTTTTTTTGGTAAAAAATAGAGAGAACATGTAAATGCTCTCACACTTTTTTTCAATCGAAACTGATAAAATAAACCCCTTACATTATACTTACATCATATACCCACAGTTAAGAAAAAAACATGTGTTCCAAAAAAATCAGAGATGGGGTTAGACCAGGCATGACCCAATTTGACATCAAAAAAATGCTTGCAGGATATGACAAAAAAAATCTTACAATAGCCACTGTTTGCTCTCATTCCAGCCTGCAGATATTCAATGGTGCAAGAAAAGAGGGATTCAAAACACTGGGTATCTCAGTGGGGGAAGAAAAAAGATTTTATGATGCATTTCCACTTGGACGACCAGATGAGTTTTTCATAGTTGACAGCTACAAAGATATAAGCAGATATGCATCTGAGCTGCAGGAAAAAAATGTTATTGTTATACCACATGGCTCCTTCGTTGAATATCTCGGCGCTAAAAATTTTTTAAAGCTAAACCTACCAACATTTGGAAACCGGAAGGTACTGCTCTGGGAATCTGATAGAAAACGAGAACGTCAATGGCTTGAAAGCGCTGGTCTCACTATGCCCAGGGAAATAAAAGATCCAACCAAGATAGACAAACCTGTTATCGTAAAATACCATGGAGCCAAAGGTGGAAAAGGATTTTTCATAGCAAAAACATATGATGAGTTTATAAAAAGAGTAGATAAAGACAAACCATACATAATACAAGAATTTGTCATGGGGACCAGATATTATCTACACTACTTCTACTCACCAATACAAAACAATGCATACAAACTCAGCAAAGGAAGCCTACAACTACTATCCATGGACAGACGAGATGAAACAACCATAGATGAGGTACAGCGATTAGGATCCATAGCAGAGCTAGAAGAAATAGGCATACATCCAACATTTGTTGTAACAGGAAACATACCCATTGTCATGAGAGAGTCCCTACTACCGGAGGTCTTCAGAATGGGAGCCGCAGTTGTAGAAAAATCTCTTGAACTCTTCGGAGGAGTCATAGGGTCCTTCTGTCTAGAAACAGTTGTCACGGAAGAACTAAAATTCAAAGTCTTCGAAATATCAGCACGTATAGTAGCAGGTACAAACCCTTATATCTCAGGCTCACCATATTCAGAATTAATACAACCAGATCTCTCCACAGGCAGAAGAATTGCACAAGAAATAAAATATGCAAACAAAAGAGGACTACTACACGAAATACTAAGCTAAAAAAAACAAAAAATAGTTGGAAGAACAGGTTGTTTGTTTTTCCCCCAAAAAATCTGAGGATGAGGTGATATATCATTTCTATGTTGACACTCATACTAGCAGAAACTGAAATAGAACTCATACCAAAAGAAATCATACACCACCCCGCTGTTATATCATCTGCCAAAAGAAGAAGAAAAAAACCAGAGAAAATAATACTGGATTCAAACTACCATCACAATGCAATGAAAAAACTATTTGAGGGAGAAAGACGTGGACGACCTGACATACTACACATATTCCTACTGACAACACTAGAATCCATTTTGAACAAAGAAGGAAAACTACATATAAAAATACATACCAGAAATGATGAGGAAATAAACATATCACCAGAAACACGTATCATGAGAAACTATGACAGATTCATTGGACTCATAGAACAACTATTCGAAAAAGAAACACTACCCGGCATAGAAAAACCTCTTCTTCGTCTAAAACACAACATCTCTCTACGGCAGATCATAAAGCAGATACAGCCAGATATCACAATAGCATTCTCCACCCAGGGTAAAAAAACCAGTCTACCCAACTATTTTATGAATCTAAAAAACAAGGGACACAGAAACATAGCATGCATAATAGGTGGTTTTCCATATGGGGAGTTCCATAGCAACATAGAAAAAATTGTTGATGATGTCATATCTATATATAACACCACTTTATCTGCATGGACCATAGCAAACGAGATAATAGTAAACTACGAAAACACTCTACTAGTGACTCAAAACTAGTGTTAAAAAAACATGAAATCTTTTTTCGTCAAACTACTATTGTTCTTTAGTCTCTCAATACATCATCATCTAATACCAGAGAGTCTAACCATGATAGCAGCCTGCGCCCACAAACGGTTTTCAGCCTCATCAAAAATCACGGACTGCGGTCCATGAGCAACCTCTCTTGTAACCTCATACCCATAATATGCTGGCAGACAATGCATAAAAATAGCATCCTTCTTCGCCCTGCTCATAACCTCCATGTTAACCGTGTATCCCTGAAAAGCTCTTATCCTCCTCTCTTTTTCCTCTTCATCACCCATAGAAACCCATGTATCTGTTGCCACGACATCAGCATCTTTCGTTGCATCTCTCATATCATCTACTATCTCCACTCTAACACCAAACTTTTTAGCCTCCTCCACATAGTACTTATCTGGCCAAAAACCTTTTGGAGAAACAATCCTGATATTCATACCAGCAATACCACATCCAAGCAGATACGAATGCGCCATGTTGTTGTTCCCATCACCAATATAAACAAAATTCAGCCCCCTAAGGTCACCCTTGTATTCCTTTATCGTCATAAGATCAGCGATAACCTGACAGGGATGCTCCCTATCATCCAATCCATTGATAACAGGTACAGACGAATATTTCGCCAACTCCAACATAGAATCATGATTATATGCTCTATACATAATAATATCAACATAACGTGAAAGCACTAAAGCGGTATCCTCAATACTCTCACCACGACCTAGCTGCATATCATTCGTACTAAGAAAAATAGCATGGCCACCCAACAACGTCATCGCCACTTCAAAAGAAACCCTTGTACGTGTACTAGGTTTCTCAAAAATCATACCAAGCGTTTTCCCCCCCAAAAAACCAATTGAGCCACCACTCTTCTTTCTCTTCTTCAGACTAATACCTAAATCAATGATACCATCTAGATCTTCCCTAACATCCAACATAGAAATAAGATCTCGTTTCATCAAAAACAATGAAACACAGACTGCTTTTTAAAAGCTACTACCTATCGTCATAATTTCTTACAATATACCTCCTCAAAAAAACTATGGAACAATTTTTTTAGAAAGGCATATATCTACTAAAAAACATTATCCAAAACTTGGATACCAAAAAATGGGAGTAGACCTAGGACCACTATTCAAAAAAGAAAAATGCTCAATCAATGATCTCAAAAACCGAGTCATAGCCATAGATGCGCACAACACCCTCCATCAATTCCTATCCATCATAAGACAACGAGATGGCACTCCACTGAAGGATTCACAGGGAAAAATAACATCGCACCTATCAGGTCTACTATACCGCACTGCAAATCTCATCGAAGCAAAAATAAAACCGGTATACATCTTCGACGGAGAACCACATCCATTCAAAACACAAACACTAGAACAAAGAAAAGAAAGAAAAGAACAAGCAGAAAAAGAATGGAAAAAAGCCCTAGAAAAAGGCGACCTAGAAACCGCAAAAACTAAAGCACAACAAACATCACGTGTAACAGATGAAATCATACAACAAAGCAAGGAACTACTCAATGCACTCGGCATACCACATGTACAAGCACCATCCGAGGGAGAAGCACAAGCAAGCTACATGGTAAAAAAAGGTGATGCCTACGCAGTAGGCTCACAAGACTTCGACTGTCTATTATTCGGCTCACCCATACTAATAAGAAACCTAACCATATCAGGAAGAAGAAAACTACC
This sequence comes from Thermoplasmata archaeon, assembly GCA_003649715.1. Taxonomy (GTDB): domain Archaea; phylum Thermoplasmatota; class E2; order DHVEG-1; family DHVEG-1; genus B82-G9. The sequence continues at coordinate 8,541 of QMSS01000033.1, read as the reverse complement.
TGGAAAAAAAATCTACATAAAAACTAACCCAGAACTCATACGACTACAGCCCAACCTTAAATCACTGGGCATATTGCACAGACAACTCATAGACATGGCGATACTGATCGGAACAGACTTCAACCCTGGAATCAAAGGAATCGGACCTAAAAAAAGTCTTGAACTCATAAAAAAAACTGGAAACGTAGAAAATGCTCTTGCGCTAATAGGAAAATCAAACGCACCAACTTTTTCAGAGATCAACGAAATACGGAATATATTTTTAAAACCTAGAGTCACAGATAAATACTTACTCCAGTGGTCAAAACCAGATAAAGAACGTGTTCTAAAAATACTATGTGATCATCATCAGTTTTCTCAAGAAAGAGTAGAATCCGCTCTTGAAAAATTTTCAACCATAGAATATATGGTAAAACAAAAAAACCTGTTCGATTTCTAAAAACAAAGTACATCTCTCTTTTTAAAAAACAACGGTGTAACATTTTAATCCAAAAAAAATTTGATTTGATAAATATAAGAGAATGGCGTAAAAAAATGTATAGAAAAATGCAGATAGATGATGCGGGTACCGGGTTGAACCAGGGTTACAAGCTTGGGAAGCTTCTCTCACATGAGAGAAAAATGCATATTTTGCAATCTGACGTGAAGGTATTTTGTTTTGATGGAAAAAAAATCCAGAGATATTTCTAAGAAATAGTTAGGTCATGAGAGGCGGTATCTGAAATGTTTCTTTGATTTTGTTAGCTGGAGAGTTAATGAAAACAAAACCCTTGAGACTATGTCATATTGGTATGGGATAAGTCGATGGTATCAAGCTTCCACCTGAACCTCTGTATCAATCAAAAAGTAATTATAGAGAAATTAAAAAGCATTACAAACTTGCTTGAAGATACTCTGGAAATGACTATGAATCTACTTGACCATTTTGGGGATAAACTCTTCTAATTATAATTTGATCTATTTATAGAATGCTAAAGCAGTTTGAAGAATTGAAAATTTTTATTGAAGATTATCTAAGTTATTTGAGGGAATCAAAGCAAGTTAGGAAACAGATCCGTATTCACTATAAAGATGATCTACACAAGTTCATTTTAACGTTTCTGTATGGAGTAAGCTGCTGGTTCTTATTCTTTATCGGTGGCAAAATAATTGTTCATTTTGATTTTGTTAATCTGGGGATAATTTCAATCATGTTTGCACTTTTGTATTCATTTGTTATATTTACTCCACTTTCTCTCATTTTTCTACTGAGATACTCAACAAACGTCAGAATCGCACAGAAGGTTTTCGAGAATGAATGGAGGGCTAATAAGATTATAAAGAAGTTACAGACAACAAGAGATAGAGACAGAATACAGCATTTTCAGAGATTGTTGCGTAAATTTGATTATAACTTTTATTACATGATTTGGGGTTATTTTAAGGGTTATGGAAAGCGAATTAAGACCTATAGCATCATACTTACAGAGTGTTACTCAAGGTTTGATACAGTTCTAAACATGGTATGCATAAATGTTGAAATCAACTCAAATAAGGCAAGAGAGATGTTATCTGATTTTTCCAAGTACATGGATGAGATTAGATCGAAAATATTAGTTCCTCTCATTCAGGATAAACTCCAAATACATGATATCAATATTTTTCTTCAGAGATGGGATAAGTATTTTGAAGATCATTATAAAAATGAGTACAGGGACTCTCTCAAATATCTGGAAAAATACATTGAGAAAATGCGTAAGAGATATAGAGATAGGTATCTTAAAGGGATTAAAATATTTGACAAAGTCGTAGAAATTTTGATTCTGGTATTTATAGCCCTTGTAGTATATTATTTCTCTGGAATCAAAATATTATAAAGATCATTTCAATTTTAAAGATCTCGTTTTTAAATGAAAATCATAAACTTTTAGCGCTCATTCAGGATATGGCTTAACATGGAGAAAACAGAAATAGAAATCAAGATTTTAACTCAGCTGAGAAATTGGGATAATAAACACCTGAATAGTTGGTTGTCAAGAGAAGATTTTAAGAAAATGATCGATGAAGAAAATGATGATATTGTTGATCAATATGTTCGCGAATTAGAAGAAGAATGTTATGTTAAGCTGAATTATGGAATAGGAGCGTACTTTCATGACATCAGGATAACAAAGAAAGGACGAGATTTATTAAAGAGTTGGAATGTTTAATAAGCTGGAATTACAAGTGAGATGTTTATTGTTATTTAGAAAACTTTTTCATCTTTAGAATGCTTTTTTCAATGCATGAATCTGTTGAGCGGATAGCGAGGATTGAATAGATGAATCATATGGTTAAAGATACTCTCAAAGGAGTGATCTCTGGACCAGTAAAAGAATGCGGGTACCGGGATTCGAACCCGGGCAATTGGCTTGGGAAGCCAATATCATAACCACTAGATCATACCCGCAATTCAAAGAATTCAAAGAGTAGATGAGGGTATAAATAAATACATTTACTCCTTTTTGAATATTTTGAGAAAACCAGTAAAAGAGAGTGGGGTAGAAACCCCCAATAGATATCTTTCCTATTTTTGTGTCTTATATGTTTTCCAGTATTTTCAGCACATATTTGTAGAATTTGTCAACCGTACTGATATGTACCTGTTCATCTGGTGAATGCGGATATTTAATGGTTGGCCCAATGGATATCATGTCCATACCAGGGAATTTTTCTCCTATGATTCCGCATTCCAGTCCTGCATGTATAGCCTCAATCTTTGCCTCTCTCTTGTACATCTCTCTGAAGATTTTTTTAGCTAGACCGAGTATCTTAGAATCCAGATTAGGTTTCCATCCAGGATATGGCTTTTCCTCGATCACCTTTGCTCCTGCCAATGATGCAATAGCATGTATTCTATCACGCATGTCTTGAAGAGCAGATTTAATAGAACTACGTGAGCTCATACCGATCGCGGCTTTATCCTTCTCAATTTTTACTATTGCCAGATTGGTAGATGTCTCTACGAGATCAGGTATGTCGTAGCTCATCCGATGTACACCATGTGGTAGACCATGTAGTAGATTCAGAAGCTTGGTCTGAGAATCATTGTCTAATGTTTTCTCTAAATTCTCAGCATTTTCTTTTATCTCTAACCTAAAATCAGGGTCGATAGGTTTTATCTCATCTAGAATACTTTTTTCCTCTGATCTGAGATCTAAAACGAATTTATCTTTATCCTCTGGGTCTATGTATATTTTAGCAGTTGCTTCGCGAGGTATTGCATTATGTTTATCTCCCCCTGTGATATCTGATATAAGGAATCTGTGTTTCCTGGAGGTTTTCCATAGCAGACGTGTCAGTATTTTTATTGCATTTCCACGTTGCTCATGTATATCTACACCAGAATGTCCACCCTTCAGACCTGTTACTTTCAATGTTATGCCTATTGTTTTTTTGTTAATACTCTTTGTCTTTATTGGTAATTCTATCCTTGAGTCACCACCACCGGCGCTTCCTATGGTTATGACACCGAAATCCTCGCTATCTAGATTGAGCATTATACGTCCCTTTAAAAAATCTGGTTCCATGGCGAATGCTCCTGTCAGTCCTGTTTCTTCGTCTACAGTGAACAAAGCCTCAATTGGGCCGTGTCTCAGTTTTTTGTCCTCAAGTATTGCAAGCATGATCGCAATGCCCATGCCATTGTCTGCACCAAGTGTTGTTCCCTCAGCTGTTAGTATGTCTCCATCTCGTCTGATCTTTATTGGATCGCGAGAAAAATCATGCTTCACATCACTATTTTTCTCACAAACCATATCCATATGTCCCTGCAGAACAGCAATGGGTTTATCCTCCATACCTGGGCTGCTGGGTTTAATTATCACAACATTCGCCGCCTCATCGGTTTTTGATTTCAAACCATGTTTCTCCGCAAAATCTAAAATATACTGTCTTATCTTCTCCTCATGTTTTGAACAACGAGGTATCTTTCTGATCTCATCAAAGTGTTTCCACACAATCCTTGGTTCTAAATCATTAATAATTGACATACTTCTACACTGCCTCCCTAAAAATGTATTTTGATCAAAAAGGGTAACACAGTACCCAGATAAAAAAGATTTGCAAAAAATCTTAATACCCCATATGGCAGGGTCTAGCAGGATATGATTTATATATCCTTATATCTATTATCCAACTCAAAAATAATCAAATTTATTGTTTAATCTAAAAAAAACCACTTGGGGGAACCTAGATAATTATGGACTGGGGAATGAAGAATCGTTTGTCAAGAATAATCAAACCAAAGGATGGAAGAACTGTTATGCTGGCCGTTGACCATGGATATTTTATGGGACCAACTACAGGGCTAGAAAAACTTGATGAAATAGTCAAACCACTAATACCATATGCAGATACCCTGATGCTCACACGAGGTGCATTACGTAACTACATCGATCCAACAACAGATATACCGATTGTTCTGAGGGTATCTGGTGGAACCAGCATCATAGGAAAAGAATTATTACATGAAGGTATAGTAGCATCTATAGAAGATGCAATACGACTAAACGTATCAGGAATAGCATTCTCGATACTGGTAGGTGCAGACTTCGAAAGAGACACTATTCTTGGTTTGACACAATGCATAGATGAGGCAGAAAGATATGGGATACCTGTGCTTGCAGTGACGGCAGTGGGAAAAGATATGGCAAAAGATGCGCGCTATCTAAGCCTCGCCTCAAGAATGGCAGCAGAACTGGGGGCACACATGGTAAAAACCTATTTCTGCAAGGATTTTGAAAAAGTCATCGAAACATGCCCTGTACCTATAGTAATAGCTGGTGGAAAAAAACAACCTGAAAAAGATGCGTTACAGATGGCATATGATGCGCTCCAGGCAGGAGCTGTTGGCGTCGATATGGGCAGAAACATATTCCAAAGCTCAAACCCAGTTGGCATGATAAAAGCAGTACGTGCAATAGTGCATGAAAGCGCTACACCCAAAGAGGCTCTAGAAATATTCAATAGCACTAAACAATAAAAAATCTCAATATTTTTTATGCTGAAATTATATTCTCAATAAAATCATCTATCTCCATGTTTCTTTTTATAATTTCTCTTTTTCTCATCTTTAAGACAAGAAAGACATCATTGACTATAGCATCATGCTTTTTCAAAACATTTTTGATCAACTCAACCCCTCCTCCCTGTGCATCTGGGTTTCTACTACATGTAGCAAAAACAAACACCCTCCTCCCATGTAGACCAAGACCCTCAGTATTTTTCATAAATGTCTCAACTATTGGCGAAGGTCTACCTATCCATATAGGTGTTCCAACAACTACTACATCATATTTACTGAGATCATAATCTATATTTTCAAGCGGTACATTCCTATATTGTATTGATACAAGAAATGCTTGTAAAAAACCAACTTTTTTAGCTGTTTTAATTTCTATCATCTCAGCATCAGCATTTCTTTCTCTTAGTTTTCTGCACAAAATCTCTGCTATCTCCCTCGTGTTTCCACTTCTAGAGTAATATACTATGCCAATCCTCATCTTCATCTTTTCCTATCCAAGTAGTTGCATGGCGAAAATATATTATGTAGTTTTCTTTTTTTATTTCACAAAAAAACACCATGGTTTCTTAAATCAAAAAAGAACCATCTATTTAGGTGGAGAGGGTGTGAGTAGGATTTTATGAAAACCATGCATGTTGCCATGTATTATTCCAATGACGATGTTCGTATCGAGGAAATGCCTATACCTGAGATCAATGATGATGAGATGCTTGTAAAGGTAAAGGCCTGCGGTATCTGCGGTAGCGATGTCATGGAATGGTATCGTATTAAAAAAGCTCCCAGGGTGTTAGGTCATGAGATGACAGGTGATGTCGTAAAAACTGGTAAAAATGTTAAAAAATATTCTGTAGGCGACAGAGTATTTGTTTCCCATCATGTTCCATGTAATACATGCAGATACTGCCTACTTGGGCATCATACCCTATGCAAGACGTTGCATTCCACCAACTTCTACCCTGGGGGTTTTGCAGAGTATCTACGTGTTCCCAGTATAAATGTGGACAGAGGCGTTTTCCTTCTGCCTTCAGAAATGACATATGATGAGGGTGTTTTTATTGAACCATTAGCCTGCGTCATACGTGGCATAAGAACCGTGGGTTTCACACCCGGATGCAGCGTTCTCATCATAGGCAGCGGGGTCTCTGGTCTCCTATATATAAAACTGGTGAAGGCGTTAGGCTGTGGATCTGTTTTCTCAACCGACATCAACAATTATCGTCTCAGCATGGCAAAAAAAATGGGTGCTGATGCAGCAATACATGCCAGTGAAAACGTGCCAGATATCATAAAAAAACATAATGATGGCAATCTAGCAGATCTTGTTGTAGTATGCACAGGAGCTGTTTCAGCAGCAAAACAAGCATTTGAGTCTGTTCAGCCAGGTGGCGCTGTCCTGCTTTTTGCACCAACACAACCAGGCATAAGCATACCTCTTCCGTTGTTTGATCTATGGAATAAACAGGTTAAAATAGTTTCAACCTATGCTGGTGCTCCTGTTGATATAGAACTGGCTATCCGGCTTATCAAATCAAAACAAGTCATGGTAAAGGATTTGATAACTCACAGATTTCCACTTAAGGATGCAGCAGAGGGATTCAAACTTGTTGCAGATGCAGGCAAATCTTTAAAGGTTATCCTCTACCCATAACAGTTTTTATGGTGGGGTTAGAAAACTATTTTTGTCTATACACCAAATCTTCCCATCCTCAAAGAAGAAAAAAGAGGAGGAGAAAAATGATATGTTTTAAAAATTTTTTACTCGTTTTTCCCTTTTCCTCAGATAGCTTGTATTCACCAGGTATAATCTCTGTTTTCTTCTCTGCAAAATAGTAGAAAAACGCAAAAAACAATATAATGGCAAAGATTGCAATTATGGCAATGCTGATCAATGTTGCTACGATTATACCTACTGCCAGTGTAACTGCAAGCCAGTTTAGAAAACTAAGTATGATGCCAAAGAAATGTAGAATTCCTAATACTACTCCTATGATAACCAGAACTGCTAGTATGGATGCAGTTAATCCCTTTATCATCTCCCCAGTGTCTCCCTGAGCAATGTCCCAGCTATTCCTCCAGTGCTACCAGATGTTCCTCCTCTCTGCTGTGGTAAAAATGGTGCCAACGCAGTAGCTAGGTTTGAGAGACTCATAGATTGAAGAATCACACGTCCAGGTCCCCGTAGTGTGGTTAAAAACAATCCCTCGCCGCCGAAAAACATGGTTTTGATGCCTTTGACCCGTTCTATATCATAAGTTACTGTGTGATCCCAGCCTACAACACTCCCAGTGTCAACCTTGAGAACCTGTTCCTCTTTGAGATCAAACTCTACAAAATCACCACATGCATGTATAAATGCTGTTCCTTGACCCGCTAGTTTTTCAAGTATAAATCCTTCTCCGCCAAAAAACGCTGCTCCTAATCTCCTCTGGAAGGCTATACTCATGTCAACAGAGTCCTCAGCGCAGAGAAAAGCATCCTTCTGAACAAGGAATTCCTTTCCTGGTGTAAGTTCCACTGGTTTGATAGTACCAGGAGCATTTCCACCAAAGGATACAAGGCCTGTTCCGCCTACAGATGTGAACTCAGTTAGAAACATTGTCTCACCTGCAAACTTTCTACCAATGCCCTTCAACAGTCCTCCTCGCATTTTCGCTTCCATATTGATATTAGAACTCATATACACCATGGAGCCAGCCTCAGCATATATCTTCTCACCAGGTTCTATCTGTATTGTCACCAACTGCAAATTATCTCCAGATATTTTATACTCCATAACTACTCACTTCCTCTCTAACTATAGACATCAGTTTTATATCAATTAAATTTTACTATATTTTTTCAGTTTTTTGATCATTACCGTGGAGTTTGTTTTATCCCAAAAAATTGCTTTGGATTTATCCATATTTCTGAAGCATTTAGAGGGATCAGCAATTTTTCTTATCAATTTTATTTCCTAGAACAAAAATGTTATACAGATCTATATGTTGTATAATGTTGTATAGAAAATCAGATATACCTGCGTAAAACAGAATTTGTTCCATCCATAGCCGCTAAGCGTGTTCTCTGATCAAAGATGCTGCCATTGCAAATACTAGTCCAGTTATTGCGAATAGTGTGCTCAGATAAATCGCTTTTTTATATATCCTTTTTTTAAATCCATGTTCAGAACTGTTTTTTCTCAATCTCCTCTCGTTAACATACAAAAAACGTTACAAATGCAATAACAACAACTAAACCTATACATGTCAGCAAACCTGCTGTATCAGCTGAAAAAACCAAATTCTAACCACTTCATTCTCATCCCGTCTTTTTTATTTGTTTTGTTAGTTTTATATTTTTTAAAGTAAAATACTAATCGGTTTTCTTCTTTTTAAAGGGATTAAAGATTTCCCGTTTTGAAAACTTTATTTTCTCATCATACATCACCCCTATCCTTCTTTTTAAATTACATCACAAAAAAAAAGTTCAACAATCCTGGAAGCCACTGCCCCCATCAG
>QMSS01000032.1 GCA_003649715.1 Thermoplasmata archaeon | reverse complement strand
CACCAGATACAGAAAAGGGAGCATGAGAGCAAAACATTCAATCGCCATGGCTCTGGTTCATAACATAAATACCTACATGGCAATAATATGTTTATTCATTCTGATTTTTTCGACAAACTCGTTCGTATAAGAATTCTATAGAAGCAAAAGGAAGGTAGCGAACTCTTTTCTATTTGGTAATCATAGACAAAACAAGATGTTTTCTAGAAAAAAATTTATCGAAAAACCCTAATAAGGCTTTCTATTTTTCACTTCTTTTCTTCTAATGCAAACAATGGTTTAAGATGTTCTTCAAAGGCAGGCATGGTCTCAACAGTATCCATATCTAGATTAAACCTATGCATAAAAAACGCCAGTTCCTCACTCAGTGAATCCGGATCCTTCCTATCTAGAAACATACGGCTTATTTCCATTTCCTCTTCCAAATCAACTATTTTGTCTCCCATAAACTCTCCTACAATGTAGCCACTTAGTTCCTTATAAACTTTTCCCATAATTTCGATGGGATTCAGCACAATCAAAACATTTTTATAACAACAAAATATTAAAATACTTTGTAGGGGGAATAAACCAATACATGTTTAAAAAAACATTGATACACACACTTTTACTACTACTCATACAGACTATGCTGCTCTCATCTACAACAGTTGGACATATATCTCATACAAACAACGACGAAACAACAAAAGAACAGAATATTTATTCTATAGAAATCCATAAATATTTTTCCACTCCAAAAATAAAAAATAATAGTAAAATGGCAGAGTACATAAATGTGCATCTAAAGGAGGCAAATTTTTTTCTTATGAAACCTGGTAAGCCTATACTACCTTTTTTCTCAAAAACATTTGAACTACCATTTGGCACAAAGATCTTGGACACACAATGTATACTATGTTCAGACAACAAGGAAATACGTGTCTCCAAAAAAGTTGTTCCAGCAGCTAAACCTATTATCTGCAGTGATGAAAAACAAAAAACATGTTTACACACCACCATAAACCCTGAACTCTACAACAATAATAACAATCTATATCCAGATAGATGGTATAGTATTAAATTAGGATCAGGGCTAAATAGGAACAATAAACACGTATTGTTTGTGACAATAAACATGTATCCCATCAGATATGATCCTCTAAATGATGAAATATTTTATGTGAACTCTATAAAAGTAAAACTGACATACAAGACACCTGACACAACCATGTTTTCTGGAACTGCAGACTATGATCTACTAATAATAGCCTATCCTACATATGCATCATTTCTTAGACCTCTTGTGCACCATAAAAACAGTTATGGTATACATACAAAACTTGTTACACTCAAAGAAATATATGATGGCACATATTTCCCATCACAAGGTAGAGACAAACCAGAGCAGATCAAATACTTCATCAAAGATGCCATAGAAAACTGGGAAATAAAATATGTTATGCTAGTCGGAAATTTCAGAAAAATACCTGTTAGATATAGCCATCTCGAAACTGATAAAGGTAATTTTTATGAAGAACTTGAATTCATAAGCGATCTCTACTATGCTGACATATATGATCCCAATGGAAATTTTTCCACATGGGATTCTGACAACGACAGTATCTTTGCGGAATGGCCATGGCCTGAATCTCAGCCAATGGAAGACATGATTGATCTCTACCCAGATGTATATGTTGGACGATTGGCATGTCAAAATGTTTTCGAAGTAATAGCTATAACTCAGAAGATAATTGACTATGAAAAAAACACAAAGGGATCTACATGGTATAATACCATGATAGTATGCGGCGGAGATACCTTCGACAAAGCATGGGAAGGAGGAACCGACTATAATGAGGGAGAGGTTGCAAATGAAAAAGCATTGGAATACATGCAGGGTTTTACTCCAGTGCGTCTATGGGCCTCCCTAGGAAATCTGACTAGGGACAATATTAGCAGCACATTAAACAATGGCGCAGGCTTTATCTACTTCGCAGGTCATGGCAACCCAAGAATGTGGGCCACACATAAAAATGGTGACTACAAAAACTGGACTGAAGGCTGGAGAAACAGAGAAATACTACAGCTTAAAAACCATCATAAATATCCTATTTTAATGGTTGGTGGATGTCATAACAGCCAGTTTGATGTAACACCTCTCAATCTCATTAAAGATCCAAAAAAATCATGGATATTCTCAACATGGGTCCCAGAATGCTGGAGCTGGGTTTTTGTAAAAAAAACTAATGGAGGAGCAATAGCATCCATAGGAAGCACTGGATACGGTGGTGTAAACATAGGAGATTTCAATGACAATGGGATACCAGACTGCATCGAGGGAGCCGATGGCTGGTTTGAAACAGAGTTTTTTAGACTATATGCCCAAGAAAACATAGATATTCTTGGAGAAACCTATGGGCAGATAGTAACAGAATATGTACAAAACTTTTCATGCTATTCAAACAGATATGACTGCAAGATTGTAGAAACACATGCTCTGCTCGGCGACCCCAGTCTCAAGATAGGAGGATACTTAGATCACAAAAAAAATATTTTTGAAAGGAAGAAGGCACCATTTTTTGTAAACCATAAATCAACATTTTTTAGGTTGTATAAGAATGTACCAGCCATGCACTCTCCGGCAACCTATGATATATCCTGTACTCATCCTCCTTATGCTCCCTGTATGCCTCCTCTCTAATAGCTTCATAGTTAAAAGACCAATAATACTTCCTAATATATTTGCCTTTTTTTTTGTATTCCTCTCTACGAAGTTTAAGCAGTCTTTCTCTATGCAGCTCATAGAACAGGGAACGCACATGTTTATCAATGCTCATATCCTCCACCTCTTCTTTTCCATCAAAAACATTTTCAACAGTTCTAGCAACAGCGACAGCATCTTCCTTATCCATGCCAAACACGTTTATCAACGCCTTCACAAACAGTTTTTTCATAGCTTCCTTCACCACAATAACTATTTTTGTCAATTGATTTTATAAAGGACTTGTTGTACAACTGTTACCTGTTGTCTTTACGTTTCTTACCCCTGTCATCACTCTCTTCCTCGTTAACATTTATTATAAGGTCGAAAAAGAGACACATAGTTGGAGAATATCCCCTCTATTGTATCCCTCCAAAAAAATCAAAAACTTTTTTTAGAAAAAAAATTGTTTTTTTAATTTTAACAGGTTCTTTTAGCCTAAGAGTTTGGATGATAAAACTTTTAGACGTCTTGTTGCCTCTAATTCTGCTTGTTTTGATGTGTATCCCTTGTGTATAAAATGTAGATATAGCGCATCGTGGTGTAATTGTTTTATGTAGAGATGTCTTATTTCTCTCTGCGTGTATCTCATATCCAGTTTTCTCCCCATTATTTGTCTCTTTATCACTATTTTTTGTTTTTATGTTTATAAAGGACTTATTGTACAAGTGTTATCAGATATCTTTACATTTCTTATCCAAAAAAGTTAAAATGAGAGGTTGGAAGTAACCGATCATCCTGCATTTTTTTGTTTTTTAACTTCAAAAAAAATTTATAGACTTTTTTGGTGGAAGATGTGTCTTAGAAAAGATTTTTCGAGGAGGAGGTTGGAAAGACTTAAATTGTTTTGGATAATAAACATTTTTTTGACAGGTGGCATGGTTTTTTATGGTATGCTATGTTTTTAAAAATTTTGATAAACATGTTAGGGTAGGGAAGCTTGTTTGTCTTGCACGTACTTATAGAGAGCATGCTGCGGAGATGAACTCTCTAGTTCCGAGTAAACCACTGGTTTTTCTAAAGCCTGAAAGTGCCGTTATTTTTAACAATGACTCTATAATAATACCGCGGATGTCTAAATGTTTGCATCATGAGGTTGAGATGGGGGTTGTTGTGGGCAAGAGGTGTAAAAATGCTACATGTGATGAGGCATTGGATTATGTGCTGGGTTATTTGGTTGCTTTGGATATAACAGCGCGAGATATTCAGTCTGAGGCGAAGAAGCATGGGTGGCCGTGGAGTGTTGCCAAGGGTTTTGATACCTTCGCCCCAATTAGTGATGTTGTTTTAAAGGATAAGGTTTTGGATCCAAATAACCTCGATATTTCTCTGAAGGTTAATGGTGAGATGAGACAGAGTTCCAATACCAGATATATGTCTTATTCTGTTGAGCAGATTATTGAGTTTGTATCTAGTATTATGACTCTTAAGAGGGGTGATTTGATATTGACTGGTACACCTAGTGGTGTGGGGGAGATTGTTGATGGTGATATTCTTGAGGCTAATCTGGGTGACATATGTTTTTTAAAAGTTTATGTTAGGAAACAAGAATAACAATTTATTTGTGAGGATAAGACGTATTTGTATCAAAAAGAAGAAGGTATTTCTTTGGATGTATTCTGCATCTTCTAAAAATGTGTTGTTTGCTTGGCCGGGAGCTCCTCCTCTTTTTTATCTGTTTATTCTCCGTATTCTTTCTAGTAAGAAACATGTTTTGCAGGTTTCCTGCGATGTTGGCTCTCCACATTTTTTGCATTGATTTAGCTCTACAGATGGATATTTTTGTGTTAAAACATCTTTGATGTTTTCATATGTGCTCAATATACTATGTCTTGTCCCAGGGTTTATGTATTCCAGCTTGTCTATGATCTCTCTATAGATTCCTCTTGAGGCATCTACAGCGTAGGGGCATTCTCCATTGTAGAAATCTATTTCTTGTATAAACGCGTAGAGCATCACCTCTTTTTCAGGAATAGTTCGTAGAGGTAATATACGTGGGATCAGCCCTGGATGGATTTTTTTGTGTGGACCTAGTCGTATTAGTTTTTGTATGTCGCCGTTGACAAAATTCATTAGAATAGATTGTGCCACATCGTCTAGGTTGTGTCCTGTCGCTAGTTTGTCTATATGGAGTTCCTTTGCTTTTTTGTTGAGACATGCCCGTCTGAATACTCCACAGTAGCTGCATTCATGTAGATCCCGATCCCGTAATGCAGCTATTTCATCTAAGGTTTTTCCAATGGATTGTTTGAAGGATATTATATGATGTTCTATTCCAAGTTTTTTACAGTTTTTAACAGCAAATTGTATGCTTTTGTCTCTATAGTTTTTTATCCCCTCATCCACTATTATTGCATGTAGTTCAATGTTTGGTCTTTTAGAAAAAATATTGTTTATGAGATGAAGAGTTACAGTGCTGTCTTTTCCGCCAGATAATGCTATTCCGATTCTACTTTTATCAGGTGTTTTACCCTGTTTTTTTATATCTCTTTTTACTCTTCGTTCTAGGTATTGGATGAAATGGTTTTTACATAGATGAGTTCCATTGTAGCGTATAAATGTTATAGCTGGTTTTTTACATTTGCTACATATTTTTGTCATAATTTTTAAGCCAATTTTTTAAAAGGATAAAAATATTTTTTCTCTAATGTAGGGTTTTGATGATATGGTTGGTTCTTATTTCAAATGCTATGATTGGATGTGATAGGTTAAAGGCTGTAATTGTTTCTGGATGTATCTCACCGAAGAAACCTATTTCTCTTCCATTTTTTATGATCGCTGCGCATCTGCCTATGATGAATGCTGGATGTTTTTTTTCTCTTATATCACAGCTTTTTTTTACTCCTATGTCTCTTAGCAGTGCTTCTACTAGGGATTTACATTCACTGAAGTTTGCTTTGGCATCTATTTTGACAGCAGCTAGACTGTAATGGTTTTTTGCTTTTTCATCTACCACTATACCTAACTCAAAGATTTGCTGTGGCAGAGGATGATGACGGTTTTCACTGAGTATTTTGAGTAGAGAAGGTATGAGACCTGTTCTTAGACAGGAATATTCCTCTCCTATCGGGTTTTTTATCTGAACATGCGGAAGTGTTTTTAACCGCATTTTTGTGAATTCATCTCTTTTGTTTGATATTGTGAAGGTTGTGATCTCGTTGAAACCAAGTCCTATCATTATACGTCTGAGGTTTTCATGTATATCATGATGTGGAAGTGTTTTTCCAAAGGTTGGTTCCCGTGGGAAGTCTGTTTTGAATCTTTCAAACCCATATCCGATGGCTACATCTTCCACTAAGTCGATTTCATGTAGTATATCTGATCGCCAGGGTGGTATTTCAACCGTTATCTGCTTTTTATTTTTTCTTACTGTAGCGTTGTACCCCATTTTTCTGAGTGAGTCTATGATCTCTTTTTCTCTCATCTGCATCCCTAATATCTTGTTTACATATGTTGTTGACAATATTTTTTTCTTCGGTGTTAGATCTGGAAAAACATATGATTCTCTATCATATCTGACAATGGTGTTATATATGTCTCCACCTCTCTCAGCAAGAGCTGTTATGATGATATTCAACGCATATTCTATGGATCTCCTATCTGTGCCAGTTACATCTATAAAAACATTTTTTGTATAAGGTGTAACCTCGGTTAGGCTTCCGTTTATTATCGGTGGGAATGAGAGCACATTGTTGTTGGCATCAACGATAAGTGGGTATTTATCCGCCTTTTTTAGTAGATGCGCATACTCTACACCCTTTTCGTGTCTCTCAAGTATCTCTCTTAATGTCATAGACTCTGTTTTTGCAAGTGGGACAAACTCAACTGAGTCAGGATCAACTGCTTTGTATTTGAACGGAGGTTGAATTGGTTCGAAATCATGAACTCCAATAGCTACTTTCTTTCTGTTTCTACCTAGTCCAAAATGAAGTTTCTCCTGAAGATCCATGAGAGATGCTATTAGTCTGTCTGTCATAACTAGGTTTTTTACAAGAGCAGTGGCTACAAAAGGCCGTATACTTTTCACAGAATAGTCAACATCTACTGATATGCTGGATTTTTTGACATCATATTTTCTTAGACCAGGTTTAAAACTAAAAAAAGCTCGCGCTGCCCTTGCGATACCCTCAACAGATGCAAGATCAGGTCTATTTGGAAAAAACTCTATACTTATTTCATCTCCATCTATTCTATCAAAATCAGCTCCGATCATAGGTATTTTTTCTATAAGCTCATCCTTAGAAACATGGTATCCAAGCAGATTGATGAAATCATTGTAGTCAAATGTTACAACGGGCATAAAACATCCAAGTAGGTGAAATACGTTTTTGGTATATTTGATTTTGGTGAAGAGAAAACGTAAATGATTCTGGAAAATAGTAGATTGGGTAATAAAATTTTATATACAATAACTGTTAATGGTTATTTTGAAAAATGCTATGAAAACCCTGATATTAAATGTTGATCGTGATGATGATTTTGGAAGAAAAGCCAAGGTAAAATCTCCTATAGTAGGAGTACAGGACAATATCGAGGCGGCAAACAAACTCGGGCAGAGCGATCCAGAGGACTCAGATCTCAACGCCATCTTCTTGGCTATAGCCACCTATAATTCTTTGAAAAAAAAAGGAAAAGATGTAGACATTGCCACCATATGCGGTGACATAAATGTGGGTATCAAGTCAGATCAGATACTTGCAGAACAGCTGGAGAAGGTTCTCAAAAAAACAAATGCAGACGATGTTATACTGATAAGCGATGGATCTGAGGATGAATACATCTTACCTATGATTCAGTCTAGAATAAAGATAACATCTGTTAAAAGGGTAAGTGTTAAACAAAGCAAGGATCTGGAGGATGCATATTATCGTATAATAAAACTACTGGATGATGATAAGGTAAAAAAACAGTTTTTCCTACCTGTGGCGCTTATATTGATTGTATGGGCCGTGTTTGCTCTTCTAGACATGACAGCAAGCGGGTTTGGCGCCATATTGTTCACACTTGGTGTATACCTACTTATACGTGTCTTCAACTGGGAGAGAAACGTGGTGATCATATGGGAGGACATAAAATCAGGTCTATTAACAGGAAAACTGTCATTCTATACATATATCATAGCAGCAGTGGTGATAGCTGTTAGCATATTCTATGCATACAACCATACAGATTCTAACTCTGATATATGGGTAATACCGATTTTATCCTTCTTAAGCCACATAATCTGGGGCATAGTGGCAGCAGGACTCATAGCAGCATTTGGAAGAGTAACCGACATATATGTTAGAGAAAAACAGGTGCAGTGGTCCTACTGGATAATTCCTTTCTCCCTATTTGCATTTGGATTCATAGGCTCAGCCATCTCCCGATCCCTATACGACTCAATATACAACCATTTTTCAATCCAGCCGTTTCTAACATTCTATTTTGTCGGATACACTGGTGTTGGAATACTCATAGCATTTGTAGGAGCAATAACATATCACTATATCCGAGAGATGTATCTCACAGAGATGCAGAATCCAGACATAGAAGAAAAGACAGCTAGTCTGATAGAAAAAAACTAAAGAAACACTCGTATGCCATCAAAAAAGTTTTTTCTTTAAACCAATTTTTTACATAGCTTTGGAGATTTTGCCATCATTCTTATACCAGTTACATGTCAGTTACCTTAATTAAATAGTTATGTATACTTCATTTCCAGCCAGCCATATGTCACTATTTGAAAACATTTTGATCTTCCTTGTCATCCTCAACTTATATTTCCTATTAGTCCTAACACTAAAAAAAAGAGGTGTTTTGAAAAAATACAACATCTCTCTATGGGGCCCTGCTTTGATGTGGCGTACAGAGAGAGGAAAAAGACTGATAGAAAAAATCGCTCAGAAAAAAAGAAGATTTTGGATATACTATGCTAACATCGGCATCGGAATATGTTTTGTACTCATGATACTCATGCTGTGGCTTCTAATTAGCATTCTACCTGTAACCCTACAAACAAGAGATACAATCGCTTCTTCTCATCCTCAGATCATCATCGGCATACCAGTTATAAACCCAATCATTCCACTGGGATATGGAATCCTAGGACTATTAGTAGCGCTTATTGTACATGAGTTTTCCCATGGAATACTTTCAAGAGCAGGCAAATTGAAGATAAAATCTCTTGGTATATTATATTTTATTGTCCCCATAGGGGCATTCTGCGAACCAGATGAGGAGGAGCTAAAAAAAACCAGGACAATGAACCGCATCAGAATATATGCAGCTGGGCCAACATCCAACATAGTAACAGCGCTCATATGCATGGCTTTAATCTCCATTATGATCACCACCATGGTGCAACCAGCTGCTAATGGAGTTGGTATATACTCTGTCGCATCAGACACACCCGCTGAAGAAATAGATCTAAAACAGGGAATGATAATCACATACATAAATGGAACACAAATACACGATGTAGAAGATTTCTATAAGGCCATGAACAATACCATGGCAAACCAGAGCATAAAGATCACCCTGATATACAGGCATACTGTTTTTACAAAAAATGTTACACTAATCGACAAATATGATGTATACATGAAACACTATGATATCAAAAACACTTCTCTGATAGAACAGTTTAAAGGAAAAGGCTATTTAGGTGTTGGAACATCAACTTTTTTTAAAAGAGACTTAGTTTTTCTAAAAAACCCATTCATATCCATGCCTATCAGCTTTTTATACTACTTAAGCCTTCCACTGATAGGCTTCTTAGAGGGATATAATCCTATCAACACACCTTTTTCAGATTTTTATATAATCAACGGTTTTGTTCCAGAAAATCTTTTTTGGATCATCATAAACTCATTGTACTGGATATTCTGGATCAACTTCATGGCTGCAACATTCAATGTTCTACCCATGATACCACTAGATGGAGGATACATGTTCAGGGACACTTTGGACTCTTTCATAAAAAGAATCAAAAAAGATATATCTCATGAAAAAAGAGAGAAGATAACGAGAGGTATATCCACAATTGTTTCTCTTTTGATACTGATACTGGTATTATCTCCAATTCTTATACCAAATCTACGTGGTTTGTTCTAAAAAAACAATTTTGCTCAACAGTTTTTTTATTTTTTATCAACTTACTTGATTTTTTTATTGTATTAACTCTGCCCCTCGCTCTATACCGATTTTAAATGGTGAAGATATCTTCATACCGGCTCTTCTAAGCGCATTCTTTGCGTGTACAAAAAACTGTTTTGTTGTGTCAATTGTCATAATCACCTGCCCTGGCTTCACACGTGCAACAGTTCCAACAGCCTTTCCATAGGATGCCCTCATACCTTGAGATACACGATCTGCACCTGCTCCTGTCGCTTGCTTGTTTTCTCTTATTACATTATGCGGGTATACCTTTATCCTAAGCCTATAGTTTGATGAACCCGCCTGTTTTTCCATAACCCGATTTGCAGATATACGTGCTGCCTCTAACGCATTATGCCTTATCTGGCATGCCTCCTCTGTAATCAATGATAACTGAATTGGAAAATCTGCTTTTTTGTTTCCAATATCAAACTGTGTTATACGAGGGGCTGGAACACCACCCATATACTCTCTTCTAGTGGTAGCCATGCTTTTAATATACCTGTACATCTTAGCAGGTTTACGTGCCATATCTCTTACACCAGCAATTACTACTTTTTATTAAGGTCATATAAAGTAGGGGAATACGAAATAGGTAACTCATTTATAATCCTTTTTACAACAACAGTACTTCCGAAACGAAAAATTCATGATCTCATCTCATAGAAATAGGAATTATATAAGATACAATGTACCATCATCTAAATCAAAAACAGCTATAAAAAGAAACCAATAAATTTTATCAAAAATTTAAATTTACGAGTAAATAAATGAAAAATAATGCCATAATGCTATTCCATACAGGTAGAGGCTTTGTCAATATTTAATAAATCCAAGTTAACTATATTTCTCATAGCAGCTGAGACCCAATGTCACTTCTGCTGACCTTCCTTTGTAACCTTCTTTCTACTTTGTACCTTTCTAAATAGATAACAAAAACAAAAAGGTTTAAGGTTTATGCTAGGATGATTCTTTTTTCAAGTTACATTGTTTCTTCCTTTTTGATAGAGATAAAATATGATATCATGATCAGCCGATTCTTATTGGACAAGGCTCTGCACATTCTTGACACCCTTTAACCCAGCTGGAGCCCCACCATCTATTTTCAACGAGAATGTAAGGTTGAATGCCAACTGTATAATTGCCTGGAGTGACCTTGAAAGTTTCGTTCAGCCAGATCGTGTGATAATACATTACATCCAATGTTATTTTCCGGCTATCCACTGTCATATCTTTTAGATGATTACCCTCGTTTCTAAGTTTCTCAAAATCTATTTTATTGAGGTACTTCGTCAATTTCACTCTTACTATGGTAGGAAGTTTTTCTCTACCATCCACCATGAAGGGCCAACTATAATTTATGCCAGCGGTAACATATAATGTATAGTTTCCGTTTTGATTTTCTACGCATTCTACTCTTGGATCTTCAATAAATATCCATGGAACATATGCATATTTTGGCTGGTTGAAGTAGTTTATAATAACAAATGAAGCAAATAAAATGATTACAATCATTACAATTATAATCTTGGTTTTTTTATCCATTTTTATCCTCCCACTGTAACAGGGCCTAAAACGATTCTTTTATAACCAGTTAACACCCACCATTTTCCCCACCATCTCCCCTCCTTTAAAGCAAAGACGGTTATCTTAGCTCTATATTGGCCACTTGGGACAGAGAAATTTTCCATGATACTAAGGGTTTTGTGAAAAGGTATGTCTATAAAAATTTCTCTGTACTCTACTCTTTCCTTATAGTGGCTTTTGTTTGAGTAGGTTTCGATCTCTATTAAAATCTTTAGTGGTAGTTTATCTTTTCCATCTACTTTGTATGGGCAACTGTAATTTATTGCGGCATTTACTTTCAAAATCCAATTCTCGTTTTCTCTTCCTGTACATTTTATATCCGCATTTTCCACTTTTGTCCAATGATATGCAGAACCAGAAATCGGGCTATTCAAAATCGATAGGATGCCAATGATTATAATCACAACAATAATCACAATGCTTGCAATTACTGTCCATTCCAAAAAAGTTCTTTTCTTCATTGCTAATTTTCCATTTTATAATTCGTTACTAGATAAAAATATGATAAGGAGGAGGTTACCATACGATATCTACCCGCTTTTGTTCCTTCTACGATGGCTACTCCACTTGCATAAATGAAGAAAGTGTAATCGTCATGTTCGTTTCCTACCACCGACCACATTCCAATAGAGGCAAACATAAAAATAGCTCCTATCACAATAAATATTCTATGTTTCATTTTTTTCTCCCCCATAACTAAATGTGCTTTTCAGTTAAAAATATTTGTCTCAAATTTCAGTAGTTCCAGCAGATTAAAAATTAAATTGTGCATAGAAACTAGAAGAGTAATGTTTTGGATGAGATATCATTCAATGCATTAATTGTCAATTGTACACAGAAAGATATAGGCAAACTGCTTAAAAAGAACGAAATTATAAAGGCGATAGTAAGGTAACCTATACAACATAAGCTAGGTTGGAAATTGTTGTCATATGTGCTTTTTGATAATGATTTTGATAATGAAACTCTGATTGAGTTAGGAGAGATTCCTTTGATTATCCCAGTTGAATTGATTCTTTTATATGTTTGTTTGCCTAACTACTAGAAACAAAAAAATGGAAGGAAATAAAGAGGAGGCAACATTTTATTCTCCCAAATATCATCCCCATGGTATTGTATAGTAGTAAAGGACTTTAGTTTCTGGACAAATTGATATAGTTGAATTCTATTCTCTTTTTGGATGGGATGTATGAAACCAGGGAAATCAGCTAAAATAAAAGAACGGGAATTAATTATCAAGCTGT
>QMSS01000031.1 GCA_003649715.1 Thermoplasmata archaeon | reverse complement strand
GCCAATCCCTTTTATCAACGTATTTTTTACCCCATCTTTTCTTTTTCATTGGTGCATCCCAAAAGAGGAATGCATCTTTACTATCTTAAATTATGCAACACAGCATCTACGTCCTAAAAATTGTTTTGAAAAATCTATGGTATGGTAAGTATGGTAATTTTTTTATTCCTCTAGAAACACTGCTGCTGCTATGACTGTGGTCCATAAACCATTTTTATCTCCCTTTGCTGTCTGCGCTATGCTTTGTGTCCGTACAAATCTTCCACTCATCTTGTATTCCTGTTTTCTTTCATCCCATGCCTTGTCAGGATCGAATTCTAAACCTAATGTTGTGGCGAGCATTGTAGCTGCAAGATCCTCGGCATAGTCTCCAAGTTTTTTGTTAGTTTCTCCAAAACTGTGGTGCTCTGATATGTATCCATATGAGTTGTTTCCACGTGGGATTGCAATTCCTATGGCGGCACCTACCAGTCTGTTTGGTTCATTTGTACTGTTCTGTGAGATAACACAGTATGTTATCTGACCAGGTTTGAGGAGTTTTATTCCCCTTTCTCTTGGTATTATTTTGCAGTTTGGCGGGACAATGCTGCTGACACGTACTATATTGCATTTTTCGATTCCAGCGCTTCGTAACGCTAGTTCGAAGGATTGCAGCTGATGTTTATGTTTTCCTACTCCTTTGGTGAAAAATATTTTGTTAGGAACCATGTGCCTGACCATGATACAATTTTTTGTTAATAAAATTTTGAGTTAATAAATATAACTCAAAATATTCTTGCCTCTTTCCATATTTTTTGCTCTTTTAGTTCTTCTCTTCCTCGTTTTCCTCCTCTTTTAACTCCATTTGTTTTTTGAGTAGATCTCTCATTTGTTTTTGCAGATCAACCTGTTCCTTCTGATATGTCACCTGTTCTTGTTGGTATGGTGTGATCACGCTGCCCTGTACCAGGTTTTCTATCAATGCTCGTACCTCCTTGTAGGGATGTACTCCATGTAGTTCGTAGTAGCTTCTTGCTCTTGGCGTCTGTACTTCTTTTCCACCACCGAATAATCCTAGGAATCCTATTTTTTTTGGAGCAACCTCTATTCCAGCTGCGGCAAATGTTTTGTCGCTCCCTAATCCGAATCCGGATTGGCTGATAGGTATTATTGTTCCGAAGCCAAATATCTGTCCCAGTATCCCCTGTTTTCCATCGATATCAGTTATTTTGTCGTATCGTAACGTTCTCTCTCTTTTTGTAAAGATTCCTCCTTTGAATATGATGCGAAGATTGGATATGATATATTTGTGTGAGCGTCGATACCATTCAACTAATAGAAAACCTATGACTGACACGCCTACGGTGTAGAATGGTATGAAAATCTCGCTGTTTTCTATCCATCCTTGCCACAGCATAAGTAGTATCCCAAGAACGAAGGTTGTCAAGTATAGGAGGAAAATACTCCATTGTATTGCTATTAGGGAAGCTGCTATGCCAAACAGAAGTAATCCTAATCCCCAGGTCATTGTTGTGATCCAATCATTTACAAACAGATTCTTGTATTCCGAGAAATTAACAAACCATCCTATTAGCGCACCCCATACTATCAGGAAGATACATAGTGACTGTAGTTTCATAAATGAGAGTGGATGCGGAGAGAGAACTTTTTCTACCTCCTCATTCTTAAGAAGTTCTTCCTGTTCCATCCTCTACCATCCTACCTTTGATGTCTGTGTCGGTCTTAAACTTATTGGTTTTATGTTTTATCAGAAACATTGTAATCAATGAGGTTGAACATATTGTTGTTAGAAGTGAAATAGTGTTTGAATAATCCATTGGATGTAGATAGAATATGATGCGTGCTGTTATGTAGGAAACAATAATTGTTATATATGGTAGCAGCTTCCAGATACCAGGTATTTTATCTGTGGTTTTTATCAGTAGCACAAGCATATGTCCTATCAATAGAGCGACGATAGCTGTTATAGACAGCCATCCTAATATGGAGAACACGGTGGTATACCAGTTTTGTTCTAGAATCAATGATATGTAGAATATGATGTATGACAGAAGAAGCAATATAATTGGGTAGAGTGGTTTTTGCAGCACCAGATTTTTTATGTTTTTTAGATCATAAATCATGCTTATTTTTTCTCTTCTCTTTTCTTCTGCTATGTAGCTAGGGCGTATACCCATCCCTAGGAATATCAGTAGAAGCAGGAATCCGAGATGTCCAGGATGGAGGAGATCTATGGTGAATAGGAATTCGAAAAAGGATTTTGAGAAGCTAAACAGGTTTTCTCCAAAGTGTATCATCCCCTGTGAAAATGTGTTGTATGCATCAGGTGCTGTTTCAAACGTTTTTTTTGTTAGAAGGAGTATGGGTATTAGTAGAATACCTGGTGGTATGAAGAAGGGTCCTATGAATAGAAATGCATTTGATATCCATTCAAACATTCCCTTTTTTTCTTTTTTTGGTTCTACTCGTCCGTAGTCAACGCTTATGTAGAATGTGGATATGCCGCTTCTTGTAACTGTGTATCCAAGTGCATGACATATTGTTTGGAATAGTATCCCGATGAGATTTGTGAATCTGCATAATGGTTGATGTTTATCCCATATCTTTGATAATAAGTATTTCTGGCTTTCTATGAATAGTATCTGTATGAACCAGAATAGCAGAACACCTAGTATTGGTGCAAGTGGTGCAAATATTAGTGTGTCTATGGGTGAGGATAGGTCTAACATATTCCTTTTTTTCTCCAAGCAAAGCTATTCTTTTTTGTCTTTTAATCTAATAAATTAAATTTTTGAATATTTCTTTTTGGCAAGGAGGTTTATGGAAACATTGCTTTGATATGAATAAAAAACCTTTTCTCTCATATATTTTTTATATGACTGTTAGTTCTATATTGTTTCCTCTGTGGTTGTATGCTCTCCAGGATTTTTCTGTGTATGGTTTTGCTATTATGATGTGTATCCTGCCATATTTTTCGAATAGTTGCAGATCTGTCTGTGATGGATAGGGATTGGATGTGGGATGGCTGTGTACCGTGCCTACTATGCTATAGTCTATTGGTAGCATGTGTAGTTGGAATACTGCATGTGAGTCGCCTGATATAGTTCCTGGTAGTATAACTACTTCTATGATTGTGTTTTTTTCCTTGCTGTCGGTACGTAATAGTCCGCCGAATTCTTTTGGATAGCTTGATTTGGCGCATTCCAGTATAAGCCTCAAGCATTTTTGTTTGATTTTCCATTTATGTGTGTCCTGTGATGTATAAATTTTTTTCTTGTTTTTTCTTTTAAAAATGATACTCATATGGGGGAGCATCCCTTGTTTTTTTTGTTATCTGATTAGTTTTAGTCTTACCATTTGATAAAAACTTTCTCCGAATCTTATAAAACGCGCTTTTTTTTCTGATCCTGTGGTTGTTATATTGTTTTTATGTGTTATATCTATTGTGTGTCTTCCATCTATTACTAGTTTTGATTCTTTGCTTTTTGGTAGTAGTTTTATGTTGACTTTTTTGTCTAGTGGTACTATCCATGGTCGTGCTGATAGTTTGAAGGGTGCAATTGGTGCTATGATCATGGCGTTTACTGCTGGGTCCATAAGCGGTCCACCTACGCTTAGGGCATAGCTTGTTGATCCTGTGGGTGTTGCTATTATTATCCCATCTGCCCCCATTGTTTCTATTAACTCGTTTTCCACGAAAAGTTGAAGGTAGAGTATTTTTGCTATTTTTGCTGTTTGTACTGTCACCTCGTTTGTTGCATCTGGTAACCTTTTTCCATCTACAACTATTTTTAGTTTTGCTCTTTCTTCTATGTTGTATCGTCCTTGTAGTAATCTTGTTAATCCGCTTTTGGTGTATTTTGATTCGATTTCTGCTAGAAACCCCATTCCACCTGAGTTTATTGCAAATATTGGTTTTTCTACTTCCTGGAGTGTCATTAGTATGGTTCCGTCTCCACCTATGGTTATTACTATGTCTGTTTTTTTGTCTATTTCTCTGAGTGTGTATCCTTTTGTATCTGTTTTTTCCGCTAGTTTTTGTTCAGGGAAGACTTGCTGTTTTTTTTCTTCTAAAAATTTTTTTATGTCCTGTGCTAATGAGACTGCTTTTTCCTCAGTGGGTTTGCATACAATGCCCCATTTCATTATGGTCAACCCAAATTGGTAATTTTTGGATACTAATCTAATCTTTTTTATGTTGTTGATATTTTGATTAGCGGTTTTAGTTTCATTAGCAGTGTCGGATGTTTGGTTACCAATGCCTTTATCAGTCCCAATGTGCTGAATTCTTCGAATTTGTAGTTTTTTAATGAGCCTGCTAGTAGGTTGAGTGTTTTGTCGTCGAAGTTTAGCACTGTTTCTTTTACTACATAGTTTCTACGTAGTTTTTTGCCAAATGTTTCCTTCCATCTGTTTTCGTATTCAGAGAGTGTTTCTTTGTCGAATCGCTGTTGTTGTATTGCCTGTGCTATTGTTTCTCCTGCTATTTTTCCCCCTTGGATAGCCGTTGTTAGTCCTCCTCCTGTTATAGGATCAGCATGTCGTGCAGCATCTCCTACTAGTATTAGGTTGTCTCTTGTGGTTTCGATGGGTTGTGCAACTGGTACTGCTCCTGCGAGTAAACGTAGAGGCTCACCTTTTTTGAGCTCAGGATGGCTGTTGATGAATCTGTTGAGTAGTCTTAGTGCCATACCTGGTTTGCTGCGGCTTGCTAGTATTCCTATACCGACATTGGCTATATCTTTTTCCTTGGGGAATATCCAGATGTACCCACCAGGTGCTATGGAGTTGCCTAGGTAGAAGTCACAGTATTCTTTTGTGACCTCTACGTTGGCAAGTGTGTACTGAGCGCATGTTTCTAAATCATGTGGTTTTAATCTTGTGTTGATATCTGCCCATCTCCCAACTCGTGATTCGACGCCATCAGCACCAACAACGATATCTGCTTTTATCTCTATCTTTTCCTCAAACTGTTTTGCTATTACACCCTTGATTTTTCCGTTTTCTCTGAGTAAACCAGTTGCCTCTGTGTTTAGCATAATTTTAGCGCCAGCTCTTATTGCAGAGGCAGCCAGTTCTTTGTCAAAAATGTCTCTATGTATTACATAGCCTGTCTCATTGCCTGCCTGTTCCGCAGATAGTTTGACCATTGTCCCATCTGGGGAGTATATTCTTGCTCCATCCACCCTGTTTGCAATCCATCGTGTGCTTTCAAATAGCCTAAAATCATCTATTTTTCTGCTTATCCCCTCCCCACATAGAACAGGTATGCCAACCTCTGCTCTCCGGTCTATGATTAAAACCTTTGCCCCGGTTTTTGCTGCAAAACATGCAGTGGTGCTACCTGCTGGTCCGCTGCCAACTACAACAACATCAGCATCATTCATTGATTGACTATCACCTCCATCTTGGCCATTCTTATGGCTCCAACTGGGCAGATCTCAGCACATAGACCACATCCTGTGCATTTCTCCTCCTCTACAAATGATTTGTTGGCATACATTATAATAGCATCCATGGGGCAGACTGATATGCATCCTCCGCAGGAGAGACATTTTGTTTGATCAACTCTCGCCTTAGGCTTTTCCATAGGATTCACCTTTTGAAATACCTGAGGCTATTAGATGTGCTACACGTATCGGCTCAGGTATAACACCTCGTATAGTGGAGAGATTTATTATTTTTTTTGCCTTCTCAATAGATAGGCCACTGCATTTCACATATATAGGGCTATGCTTTGTCTCCACAATATGAAGCATTCCAGCTGACATTGTCTCCCATCTATCCCTCCAGTCATCAAAATTTTTTTTCAGAGCAGCCTTGATTTTCTCGAAATCTGGTTTGTCACGTGTAACTGTTATCACCGGCACTCCTGTTACTTGGTGTATCTCATCTATGTCTACTATGTTAAAACCTCCTAATGCAACACCATCTATCATCACTGCTCTCAACTGCCTTCTATGTCTCGTGTTTTTTATCATCTCACAACACACATGCGTCGCATCATTACCATCTACAGCTACTTGTTCCCTCAGTACACATTCAAGATATTCCCCACCTCTCATCACAACACCAATCACTAATGCATATTTGTCTGTGAACGTAAATGGTGAATCATCTATTCCTAGTATTCTAATCTGTTTCTTCATCTCAGAAAACCTCAGGAGGAAGAATAAAAAACACTTTTTATGCTAAATAATGTTTCGACAAAAAAATAGAAAAACAAAATATTTTTTTTATTTGCCACATAGCACCCTTTTAAGAATTGAAAAAGAATTTGTGTTTGAGGTAAAAAGCGTTTTTATTTTAGACTTCTGGTTTTAAGACTTTTTATGGCTTTTATGCCCCCATTAAAAGCTTTTCGATTGATATCCCTGTATTTCGGTGGAACATTGTCAAGAACTGTTTCAAGTAGTACATCCGGCTTAAATGGTAGTACATCTGCTGCTGCTAAGGCACCCAGTAGCACTATGTTTTTTGTTATAACAGAACCCGCGTTTTTGGCTATACTCATTGCATCGATCTTGTATAGCATCGCATGTTTTTTTATCTCATCAAAAATTCTTTCAACCGCTGGATATTTTTCTCCGCTGACTGAGACTGTAAATGGAATAGTTGGATTGACATCAGTGATAATTTTTGTATGTGTGTTGGCATATGATATGTATCGTAGCGCTTCAATTGGTTCTGTACTCACGATAGCATCAGCTGTTCCTCTTGCTAGCAGAGCAGTTGACACTTTTTTTCCCATTCGAACAGTGCATATCACTGCTCCTCCTCGCTGTGCCATCCCATGGACCTCAGAAACATACACAGTCATGTCCTCTTTTAGCGCTGTTTTGCCGAGTATGTTAGCTGCTGTTATAACACCATGTCCCCCCACACCAGCTAGTACAATGCTTGTTTTCTCATGTACCATAAAAAATCTTATCCTCCTATGTTTTCATCATCTTTTTGTTTGATTGCATCAAAGGGACATACTTGAGTGCAGAAACCACATCCAGTGCATTGGCTTTCATCTATGTGTATGCTTCCATCTTTTGCAAAGTAAAAAGCTGGGCATCCGAATCTGGATATACATGTTTTACATTTAGTGCATTTGTCTTGATCAACAACGTATACAGATGTTTTCTCCCCAGTTTTTTTCTTTCTCTGCATCTCCAGGAGTATACATGGTGATTTGCTTACTACAACAGATGGTCCTTTATGTTCTAATGCTCTTCTGAATGCCTTTGTTGTCTCCATAAGGTTTTTCGGATCAACTACTTCAACATGCTCCACACCTATTCCCCTAACCACATCTTCAACCTTGATGACCCGGGCTGGCCGTCCCATACCATCATACTCGGTTCCAGGATGCGGCTGATGTCCTGTCATAGCCGTAGTACGGTTATCAAGCACTGTTATAACACAGTCATGGTTGTGATGCACAGCATCTATCACTGCTGGTATACCAGCGTGGAAGAATGTTGAATCACCCATGAAGGAAATTATTTTCTGATCTGTGGCAACTGCAAAACCACATGCTGTCCCAGCATTTGATCCCATACATAATAGTACATCCGCCATTTCCAGCGGTGGTGCTTTTCCTAGTGTGTAGCATCCAATGTCAGTCGGGTATATTGTTCCAGGAGGTGATGCTTTTTTAGCAGCATAATATGTTGCCCTGTGTGGGCATCCTGGGCATAAGGCTGGTGGACGACTAGGTAATTTAACCTCTGTTTTTACAACTGGTGGAAGAGGATTTTTAACTCCAAATATTTTAGATAAAACGTTTACAACAATATCTGGCGTGTACTCGTATAATCTAGAGAAATGCCCTGTTGACTTGCCATAAATTTTTACATCTGACTGAATGTCATATGCAATTGTTTTCATCTGATTCTCCAGCAGAGGCTCCAATTCCTCTACAACCACTATGTGTTCACAAGATTTGATGAATTGTTCACACATTTTTCTAGGAAGGGGATGTGTCATTCCCAGTTTCAGTATTCGAGTGTCAACACCGAGCATCTCTACTGCTTCTATGACATAGTTGAATGATACACCTGATGTTACAATACCAATCTCCCCTGGTTTTCCAATTGTAAAAACCTTGTTGAACATGGATCTCTCCGATATCTTCTCTGCTTCTCTCATTTTTTTCAGTAAAATAGGATGACGTGCCCTTGCAGTAGATGGAACAGTTACAAGCATGGGATCTCTCTCGAAATACCCCTTGCCACGAGGCTTTTTAAGTTTGTCTAACACAACAGGTCCTCTAATATGATTCAACCTGGTTGTGGTTCTTAGTAGTATAGGCAACTGCAGTTTCTCCGATATCTCAAAACCCGTTTGTGTCATCTCCTTTGCTTCCTGAGGCGTTGTTGGTTCAAACATTGGTGCATTCCCAAAAAACGCAAAATATCGATTATCCTGTTCATTCTGAGAAGAATGACAGCTGGGATCATCGGCAGACACAATGATATGACCACCCCTACATCCCACATACAGGTATGTCATAAAAGCATCGCTAGCTACATTCAAACCAACATGCTTCATGCAGGTAAGAGCTCTCAGACCAGAAAAAGAAGCAGCTGCAGCAATCTCCAATGCAACCTTCTCATTTGTAGAATATTCAAAATAAAAACCAGGGTCCACACCTTTTCCTGTCGCATGTTTCGCAATCTCAGAAAACATATCAGCTATCTCTGAAGAAGGCGTTCCGGGATATGTGGTAACAACATCTACACCTGCTTCTAGAGCACCACGTGTAATAGCCTCATTTCCAAGAAGTAAAACCTTTTTACCAACCCTGTCACTAATTATCTCCATCATCTAACCAAAAACCCCGATAAAAAACTCTTTTTCAAAAACCAGTACTCTGGTTTACACAGATAAATCCCTATCTTATGTACTATCATCATTTCTTCCCCCTGAGAATAGGGTAAAAAGAGGATAGAATATAAATCTAACTAATTAGATTACACCAACAAAAAATAAAATAATTGGAAACAAAACCTGTTTGGGAGAGGATAACCTTCTCTATGCGAAAAAAAATAAAAACCGCTCTCACCATCGCCGGCTCAGATCCATCAGCTGGAGCAGGTATACAGGCAGATCTGAAAGCATTCTCGCTACTTAAAATACATGGACTAACCGTAACAACATGTATCACCATACAAAATACCCAGTATGTAAAACAAATACACAAAATACCACCACAGGTAATAGAGGATCAAATCGACACAATATTCGAAGACATAACCCCTGATGCAGTAAAAACAGGTATGTTATACGACAAAGAAACAATACAAAGCGTTGCAAAAAAAATACTGCAACACAACATAAAACCCATAGTCGATCCAATCATAAGATCCACAACTAACAACCCTCTATATCATGACAAATACTCCTTTATCAACACCTTTAAAAAAACACTTTTACCTAAAACATATTTGCTAACCGCAAACATCCCAGAGGCTAATGCACTAGTTGGATGGAAAATAAAAAACCTGCATGATGTTGAAAAAGCCTGTAAAACACTACATCAACTAGGCGTAAAAAATGTTCTAATCAAAGGAGGACACCTGCCAACCAAACAAGTCTACAACGTTTTTTCCGACGGGAAAAAAATACACACAATCTCCCTACCAAGAATCCCAAACAAAGAGGCACATGGATCAGGATGCACAATATCCGCATTAATAACAGGACTAATAGCCCTAAAAGAAAAACCCTTTGATGCAGTCAAAAAAGCATCATACATCACATGGGAGATGATAAGAAAGGGATACAATATCGGCAGAGGAGCAGATACCATAAACCTTCTCCTCCACATAGAAAAAGACACACCACCCGTCCCGCCGCCAGACAAATCAAATGATCATCTAAACACATGGAAAGATCTAAAAGACGCTGCCGAAAAACTAACATCAACTCTACCAATTACATACATACCAGAGGTGGGCATAAACATTGGATATGCCACTCCAAATGCAAAAACACTAAAAGACATATACGCAGTTGATGGCAGAATCATAAAAACACAGGATAAACCAATAAGATGCGGAAAAATAGCCTTTGGATGTTCAAAACACATTGCATCAATAATACTAGAAGCAACATCATTCAACCCCCATGTTAGATGCGCAATGAACATCATCTACTCCAAAAAAAACCTTGAACTCTGTAAAAAAGCTGGTTTCACTATAGGAACATTCGATAGAAAAAAAGAACCATCAGATACCCGATCTACAATGAAATGGGGCACAAAACAGGTTTTAGAAAAACTTGGTTTCATCCCAGATATCATATATGACACAGGAGAAATAGGAAAAGAACCGATGATACGTATACTAGGTAAAAACCCAGTGGATGTTGTAGCAAAAATACATAAACTACTTGAGCTAGAACAAAAGAAACACATGGAACAGCTAAAATAGTTGGAGGCTTACTCTAAAACTCTATTCCCCATTCTCTCCTACTTTGGGAAACAAGTAGGAAGAGGAGGAAAGCATAAGGGAGATGAAGTTTGTACTCCCCGCACTCTCCCCGCAGTTTTTTCTTCTGTTTTTCTCTTTTTTACTTAGACAATTTTTTTATTTTTGGTAACTCTGCCATTTGTTTTCTAGATCTGGGTTTTTGATTGTTTCCATTATATACTCAGCGAATTCTTCTCCAGTTGCTCCATCAGATCTTCCTGTTATCCTTAGTTTTTTCTCATATTGTGTGCAGATGTCGAGAGCCATTTCCAGTTTTTTTGCTTTTTCTGTGAAACCTATGTGATTTAGCAGCATAGCTGCTGCTTTGATTATACTAGAGGGATCAGCATATTGCGCTCTTCCTTCTTCTACCATGCGTGGTGCTGTTCCATGTATAGCCTCGAACATTGCATATCTTTTACCTATGTTTGCGCTGCCCGCTGTGCCTACACCCCCTTGTATCTGCGCTGCCTCATCCGTGACGATGTCTCCATAAAGGTTGGGTAATACTACTACTCTGAATTCTTTTTGACGGTTGGGATCTATTAACTTGGCAGTCATTATGTCGATAAACCAGTCATCCCATTCTACCCCAGGGTATTCTTTGGCGATTTTTTCTGCTATGTTGAGAAATTTTCCATCAGTGGTTTTTACCACATTTGCTTTTGTCACAACAGTGACCTTGTTTATGTTGTTCTTTTTCGCATAGTCAAATGCCAGTCGTATTATTCTTTCTGCGCCAGGTGTTGTTATGACTTTGAAGTCCACTGCTAAATCATCTGTTACATTGATTCCTTTGCTTCCAAGTATGTATGCTCCCTCTGTGTTTTCTCTGAAAAAGATCCAGTCTATTCCCAGCTCAGGGACTTTTACTGGTCTAACATTTGCGAATAGGTCAAGTTCTCGTCGCATGGCCACATTTGCGCTTTCTATGTTTGGCCACGGGTCTCCTTTTTTTGGTGTTGTTGTTGGTCCCTTTAGTATAACATGGCATTTTTTGATTTCTTCAAGTACGTCATCTGGTATTGCCTTCATTGCTTTTGCTCTGTTTTCAATTGTTAGTCCTTCGATTACTCTGAATTCTACCTTACCATTTTTTATTTCTTCTTCGAGTAGAAATTCTAGTATGCGATGTGCATGTTTGCATATTATTGGCCCTATTCCATCGCCGCCTACTATTCCTATTATGATGGGTCTAAGTTTGCTGTAGTCTATCCATTCCTCAGCTGATTTCATGCGTTCTATTCTTTCAAGCTGCTCGGCAACTACCTTTCCAAAGTGTTCTTTTGCTTTTTCGATAGCCTCATTATATGTCATACTAACACCAACGTTTTCTATCATTTTTTTATTTTACCTCCTCCGGCTCATCTGGCATCATGTATAGTATGTCATCCCATGGATGTCTGTATAGTCTGGTTTTGAGTCTTTTTTGATCCATTATGTGTCCCATGAATCCTATGCTTCTGCCAAGTACAAACAAACCGTTGAGGGCACCGAGTGATACAAACTCTTTTACTTGTTCAGGTGTGTATCCTATGCTTCGTAGCATGTCGCATACTAGTATGCCAATGCATCCATCCACGTTTAGTATGAGGTTTCCTCTCTTGGCAGTGGTTAGCTTTTCTACCTCTAAGGCATAGTCGAGATAGGGTGTCATTGGGAAATGTTTTTTAGCATATTCTTTGAGCAGTTCAACTCTTTTGTCTGGGTTGGTCACAGATTTTACTCTATGTCCTATACCAGGGATGTTGATGCCCTTGCTTTTCATGTCTTTCACCATAAACTCTGGGGGATGACCTGCATCATGGTAGTAGGAGAAGTATTCTGCTGCTCCATTTACTGCTCCTCCAAATCTCGGTCCGATGGTTAACAGGCCGCTTACAAGGGCGGATATCAAGTCTTTTCCTGCTCTTGCTGCTACAATAGCATTATGTGCTCCTGATACAGCTGGGCCATGGTCCGCTGTTATCAGTACAACCATTTCTAGGAAGTCTGTGGCCCATTTCGGAAGTTTTTTCTTGAACCATAGTAGTCCTATTACTCCTCCTAGGCCATAGTTTTCCTCAAATATTTTACTGATTGGTACTCCGCAGTATCTTAGCTCCTCGCCGCGGTCATCGGATATTGTGCTGATAAATTCTGTTGGTCTTCTTATAAGACCCTGCTTTAAAGCATCTGCATAGTCCATTGGTATCTTAGGTGGCTCTACATCTGGCTTGGGAACCAGTTTTCCCTCTTTTACCAGTTTGTCATATGTTTCCCTGATTTTTTTGTCGAAGTCATCGAAGGAATTGGGTACAATGGCACCAGCCTCTTTCAGTGCCTTGTTTTTTGCATCAGCTGTCTCTTTTTCTCCTCCTGCTCGTGCACCTGCATGGCCGAACTGTACCTCAGCTGGGAACACCTTTGAGCATGTGCCTATGCACCATGCTACTAATGGTTTTGTAAGACGCCCATCTTTTAAGGCATCTACT
>QMSS01000030.1 GCA_003649715.1 Thermoplasmata archaeon | reverse complement strand
TCCTCCGATTAGCGGTAGAGCAGAAAAAAGTTTTTAAGAAATATGGTCTAACACCAGAAACATTTAAAACAATGTGTCATAGATGCGGCTGCTGCGACATTGTTCCATTCATAGATCTGTGACTGAAACTAACAGAAATTAAGCACTCAGAGAGGTCATTCAAGTGATAACATTTATATATCATTTTCCGTTATGCCTTTATCCCCTGTCTAATACCAGACATTTACTCGGGCAATTCAAAAAACAGGTGTTTGTAGAATCCCGATCTCAGACAGCCAAAAAAACCAATCCAAAAAATGGTTGGAATATTTTCGGCTGTTTGTAAAAATGTCACGGTTTAGACAAAAGGGAAAAAACCAAGAAAGCCCATTAATAAAAATGATTTCGGATATAATGGATAAGGAAGAGAATTAGAGGATGATTTATGGCTAAAAGACATCATCCACGAAGAGGTTCACATGGCTTTTCGCCACGTAAAAGAGCTAGATCACAGTCTCCTCATATAAAAAGCTGGCCTAATGGTGGAGATAAACCGAAGATACAGGGTTTTCTTGGCTATAAAGCCGGCATGACACATGCATTTGTTGTTGACTACAGACCAACCTCTACCACATCAGGAAGAGAAGTTAGAATCCCTGTCTCAGTTGTAGAAACACCACCTATGAAAATAGCTGCTGTACGTGCCTACAAGAGAACAGCATATGGGCTAAAGGTCATAGGTGAGATATGGGCAGAAAAACTAGATCCTGAGCTATCAAGAAGAATCCCACTTCCAAAGAAAAAACATAAGAAAAACTGGGATGTTATAAAAGATGCTGATGAAATACGTGTAGTAGCATATACTCAGCCGAAACTTGTAAGCGGTGTACCCAAAAAAGCACCTGATATCAGAGAGCTTAGAATAGACGGCGGCAGTCTTGAGGAACAGATGGAATATGCAAAAAAGATTCTGGGTAATGAGGTAAAGATAGATGAGGTTGTAAAAGAGGGAGATATGCTGGACATAATCGCAGTTACCAAGGGAAAAGGCTTCCAAGGTGTTGTAAAACGGTGGGGTGTCAAACTTTTGTCGCACAAAAACTCGAAGCATCGAAGAATGATTGGAACAGCGGGATCCTGGAACCCCAGCTGGATACAGGCAACAGTACCACAAGCTGGCCAGACAGGATACCATCAGAGAACTGAGTACAACAAACGTGTTCTAAAAATAGGAGAAAACGGGGAGGAAATCACTCCAGCAGGTGGATTTCCACATTATGGTGTTGTGAGAAACGCATACATTCTTTTACATGGATCCATACCTGGCCCCGCTAAAAGATTGATAGGCATGAGAGATGCTATTAGATATAGACGCGGTGTTAGAGTAGAAAAACCAGAGATAACATATATCTCGACAACAAGCAAACAGGGTGCATAAAACTATGACTAAGATAAATGTCTATGGTGTCGATGGATCAATAAAAGAAAAGATTGAGTTACCTGAAATATTTCATACACCATATCGTCCAGATATTATAAGAAAGTCATTCAACGTCCTACATTCCAACAAGAGACAGCCATATGGAGCTGATCCACTTGCAGGCACAAGACATGCAACAGCATCTGCAGGCAAGGGAAGAGGATTATCAAGAGTTCCAAGGCTCACTCAGGGTAGAAGAGCGGCATTAGCACCCGGAACCGTAGGTGGCCGACGGGCACATCCACCTAAATCAGAGAGAAACTGGAAGGAGAAGATAAACAAAAAAGAAAAACTTCTTGCACGCAACTCTGCATTAGCTGCAACAGCAGACAAAGAACTTGTATCTAGGAGAGGACACAGATTTGACGAAAACATAACACTACCAGTTGTTATAGAGGATGATTTCGAAAAAATCAAGAAAACAAAAGAAGTGATCAACATATTCCAAAAAATAGGTATATACGATGACATAATACGCTCCGTTGAGGGAAGACATATACGGGCGGGTCGTGGAAAACTACGTGGACGAAAATACCGTGTTCCAAAATCGATACTCATAATTTCAACAAAAAAAGATGTGGAAAAAAGCTCCGGTAACCTCAGTGGCGTTGATGTGACACAGCCAGATCAGCTAAACATAGAACATCTTGCACCTGGTGGTGATGCAGGTAGATTGACTGTGTTCACAAAATCCGCTTTAGCCAAACTTGGGGGTATACAAGAAGAATGATCGTAGATCCATATGAAGTAATATTATATCCTTATGTTACAGAAAAAACAATGAATCAGATGGAGAAAAACAATGCACTTGAGTTCATAGTTAAGAGAAATGCGAATAAGAGGCAGATAAAAGAGTCTGTGGAAAAAATGTTTGATGTCAAGGTTAAAAAGGTAAATACTCGTATATCAAAGAAGGGAAAACATGCATTGGTAGTACTAATGCCTGAGTTCAAGGCAGAAGATGTGGGTATGAGAATAGGAATATTCTAAAAAAAATTTTGTTTGAGAGGAATAGATGAGATTATGGGTAAAAGGTTGATACAGCAGAGAAGAGGAAGAGGAAAAGGCAAATTCAAAGCCCCATCTCATAACTACATAGGGGAAATAAAATATATTCATGAGAAGGAGATAAAAGGAGTGGTGGAGGAGATACTTCACGATCCGGGTCATACCTCACCAGTTGCTAGGATAAGATTGGAAAACAATAAAAAAATATTGTTTTTAGCATCTGAGGGAATGCAGGTTGGGCAGGAAATCAGATTCACGGAGAGAAAGGAATGTGAGATTGGAAATGTGCTTCCCATTGGCAAGATTCCTGAGGGATATCCCGTTTACAATATAGAGCTTATGCCTGGGGATGGTGGGAAACTAGTTAGAGCAGGTGGTAGCTACGCAACAGTTGTGTCTCATGATGCTAAGAAAACTGTGATACAGCTTCCATCTGGACAGTTCAAAACACTAGATTCCTCATGTAGAGCCACAGTTGGTGTATCTGCAGGTGGTGGTAGAAAAGACAAACCCTTTGTTAAGGCTGGTAAAAAGTTTTTTGCCTTCAGAGCAAGAGGAAAACAATACCCGATTGTTAGAGGAGTTGCTATGAACCCAGTTGCTCATCCTCATGGAGGAGGAAGTCATCAACATATTGGTAAGCCAAGTACTGTGAAACGGGGAGCACCACCTGGAAGAAAGGTTGGAAGTATAGCTGCTGACCGAAGCGGGAGGAAATAGGTAGGATTATGGTGGAAAAAGAAGGTGTAAGAGAGTCAAGGAGGAGCAGACGGAAAAGACAGAGGAAAAAAGTAGAGGTTCGAAGGAAAGAATTCAGATACCGTGGATATACCCTAGAGGAGCTGCAGAAGCTATCTCTTGAGGAACTTATAATGATACTTCCATCTAGGATCCGTAGAACATTAAAAAGAGGACTTACCCGGGAGCAAAACAAGCTTCTGCAGGATATAAGAAAGGCTCAGCCGGGGGACGTAATCAAAACCCATTGTAGGGACATGGTGATATTACCCGAGTTTGTAGGTCACAGGATAGCTGTTTATAATGGTATGGAGTTTAAAAGAGTTGATATACAGCCTCAGATGATAGGACATTATCTAGGAGAGTTTGCATTGACACGAAAAAGAGTAAAACATACTGGCCCTGGAGTAGGTGCTACTAGATCATCTAAATACATGCCTTTGAAGTGATAGAATATGCCGGGATATTCAGCTAAGGTAGATCCAGATAAAACAGCTAAAGCATATGGGTATGAGCTGCATTGCTCTCCAAAGGATTCTAGAAACATAGCCTATGCCATAAGAGGTATGAATGTAGAGAAGGCGAAGAAGTTTCTTGAGGATATAATTGAGAAGAAACGTCCACTCCCAACAGTGTTCCATAAAAGAAAACGTGCTCATCAAAAAGGAATCGGACCAGGTAGCTATCCACAAAAAGCAGCTAAATACATTCTTAAAATACTGAAAAATGCTGAAAACAATGCTGAATATAAGGGTTTTGATGTAGAAAACATGAGGATCATCCATGTCTCAGCATATCAAGGTAGAAAAATAAGTGGCATCATGCCTAGGGCATATGGCAGAGCTACTGACAAAAATGAGACAAC
The DNA here is from genome assembly GCA_003649715.1 of Thermoplasmata archaeon. Classification (GTDB taxonomy): domain Archaea; phylum Thermoplasmatota; class E2; order DHVEG-1; family DHVEG-1; genus B82-G9. The sequence continues at coordinate 8,884 of QMSS01000030.1, read as the reverse complement.
AACAAATATAGAGATAATACTTGAAGAGGCTGAATAGAAAAATGAGCAGCGAACGTAAATTTATTAGAGAAAACACAAAGAGATCATTAATCAAAAAATTTCTGCTAAAAGAAATAGAGGGCGCAGGGTTCGGAGGGATGACTATCCAGAGAACACCCATTGGAACAAGGATAAACATACTGGTAGAGAGACCAGGTATGGTGATAGGCAAGGGTGGAAATAAGATAAAAGAACTTACAGAAATAATTCAGAAAAAATTTGATGTAGACAATCCCCAGATAGAAATCCAAGAGGCTGGAGCATCTGCTCCATTAAATGCTCAAATAATGGCAGAAAAACTTGCAGAGGCTCTTGAGAGAGGATGGCATTTCCGAAGAGCAGGGCATTCAACTGTTAGAAGAATAATGAATGCAGGTGCAAAGGGCTGCCAGGTTATAATAGCAGGGAAACTCACGGGTGCAAGACACAGAACAGAGAAGTTCACTGAGGGACATGTAAAATACTGCGGTGAAATAGCTAAAGAAGTGATGGATGAAGGATTTGCTGTGGCGAAGCTAAAATCAGGTGTGCTCGGAGTAAAGGTTAGGATAATGAAACCTGATGCAAAACTACCTGATGAGATACGACTAAAAACACTGGAAGAAAAAGAACCAGAACCAAAGACGGAGGAAACCAAGACCCGGGAGGAACCAGAGAAAAAAACCGATATCAAAAAACTTGCTGAGATACCTGGCGTTGGCCCCTCTGTCATCAAAAAATTTGAAAAAGCTGGTATAAAATCATTAGAGGAACTATATACAATGTCCATTGATGACATTGTATCCATCGAAGGTATAGGCAAAAAAACAGCTGAAACTGTAATCAAAAGACTTAAAAAACTAATTGAAGAGGCAAAAAAAGATGAGTCTTAAGGCTAGAGAAATCAGAGAATTAACACCTGAAGAAAGAAGAAAAAAACTCAAGGAGTTGAGAGAAGAACTTATGCATGAAAGGGGAGTGGCTGCAATGGGAGGATCTCCTCCATCTCCTGGCAAGATCAGGCAGATAAGAGTCTCCATTGCAAGGCTGCTAACCATCATGCGGGAGGAAGGAGAAAAAAAATGAGTGATATATGCCCAAAATGTGGTCTACCTAAGGAGATCTGTGTCTGTGAAGACATAGCAAGAGAACAACAGAGGATACGAATCGAAGTTGATCAAAGAAGGTATGGAAAAATGATGACCATCATAGATGGGATAAACCCCCATGATCTAGATATAAACGCGTTGATAAGCACGCTGAAATCAACATGTGCATGTGGAGGAACAATAAAAGATGGTAAAATAGAACTCCAGGGAGACCACAGAGAAAAGGTAAAAGAAACATTAGAAAAAATGGGATTTATAGTAGAAGTAGCATAAAAAAACAAGTGGGAGACAAGGGGTTTTTGGACAACCCCTCTACAGCCACTGGCATAGCTAAAAAAAGACAGGGATTCCTTATCAGAAAGAGAGGATCAAAAAACATGATGGATGAGAAAAAACTCGCGAGAGATGAGCTCATAGGTAGACATGTTACTATCAAAGAATGTACAGATCCAACATGGATAAACAGATCAGGTATGATTATCGATGAAACAAAAAATACTTTCCTAATAGATATAGATGGTAAGCAGAGAAGAATTGCAAAAAAAACCGCGAAATTCGAATTCGAATACAATGGAAAAAAACTCATGTTAGATGGATCAAAGCTTGTATACAGACCTGAGGATAGAACAAAAAAGATAAGGTGAATGGAAATTGACCAAGAAAAATAAGGCAAGAAACATAGGATTAAATGTACAGCCTCCTGCGGAGAGCTGTGATGATAAAAACTGTCCCTTCCATGGTAGTTTACCTGTTAGAGGACAGGTGATAACAGGGATTGTCGTGTCCAACAAAATGGATGGCTCCATAGTAGTGGAAAGAGAATACATGCATTATGTTCCAAAATATGAGCGATATGAGAAAAGATCATCAAAATATTCAGCTCATTGCCCACCATGTATAAAAGTAAAGGTTGGGGACAAAGTAAGGATAGCGGAATGCAGACCTTTGAGTAAAACAATATCATTTGTAACCATAGAAAAACTATAAAAAGGAACAATAGGAGATAGGCTCAGTATGAAGGGAATCGCAGGTAGGATGATCAGAGGGCTGCCCGTAGGTGCTAGATTAGACTGTATAGACAACACAGGTGCAAAAGTGGTACAAATAGTTATGACTCCAAAGCTGAAAGGAGTACATCGTCGATACCCAAAGGCAGGAGTTGGAGACATGGTGGTGATAAGCGTCAAAAAGGGATCAGCAGACATGAAACGACAGCTTATGAAAGCTGTTATTGTACGGCAAAAAATGCCGTTTAGAAGACCAGATGGGACAATGGTTCAGTTTGAGGACAACGCAGCAGTCATAGTCACAGACACAGGAGAGACCAAAGGATCGATGATAAAAGGACCTGTTGCACTTGAGGCAGCAGAACGTTGGCCTAGGATAGCTGCATTGGCATCCATAATAGTATAAAACAAAAAAAGAAAGAGAAGGGGTTGATCAGAAGATTATGAAGTCAACAAAACCTAGGAAACAAAGGAAAAATCTGTTTAACGCTCCTCTTCATAAAAAGAGGAAATGGCTGGCTGCCCATCTAGCAGAAAACCTACTGCTAAAATATGATAGAAGAAGTATTCCTGTGATCAAGGGGGACACTGTAAAGATTATGAGAGGTAGCTTCAGAGGACATGAAGAAAAAATTGCTCGTGTCAATGTAAAAAAGGGATACGTGGAGGTAGAAGGAGTAACAATGATAAAAGCAGATGGAAAAAAAATTGCGAAACCTATACATCCAAGTAACCTTCTAATCACAAAACTAAATCTTACAGATAGATGGCGAAGAATGAAACTGGAAAAAGGTCTTCCGGAGGAGGTAAAACAAGAGATAGAAAAAGAGGCTGAGGAACAGATAAAAACCATGGAGAAAGAGGAAATAGAAAAAGAAACAGTAGAGGAGGGAGAAGTGGGAGAAAAACAGGATGCAGCGGCATTGAGTGATAAAGAGAAGGCAGAAGAAAAACCGATAGAGGAAAAAACTGAGGTAACCAAGACCAAGACAACAGAGCAACCTAAAAAGGAGAATATAGAGAAACATGTTTCAAAGACAAAAAAGAGGGATAAACAAAAAACCGAAATCATAAAAGAAAAGACAGAGAAGAAGATGGTTCAGAAAAAAACTGTGAAAAAAACTTCAAAAAACGTTAAAAAGAAAAAAACTGGGAAAGGAGAGGATAAAAAAGAATGAGTGGAAAACATCTAAAAAGACTAGCAGCACCTAGAACACTTCGGATACATAGAAAAGAAAAAACATGGACTACCAAAATATCACCTGGGCCTCATCCACTTGACAAATCTATACCCTTAGGTTCAATAGTAAGAGATTATCTTAAACTGTGTGATACTTACAAAGAGGCAAAAAGAGTGATTGCTAATGGAGATGTACTAGTGGATGGTGTAGAAAGAAAGAACCATAAATTCCCATGTGGATTTATGGATGTACTCTCTATTCCAAAACTGAAAAAAGATTTTAGAATACTGTTCGACCGTAGGGGAAAACTAACCCTTGTGCCTATCTCCTCAAAAGATGCTAAATGGAAACTCTGTCGCATTGAAAACAAAACAGTTCTGAAAGGCAATAAGATACAGCTTAATCTACATGACGGCAGAAACAAGATAGTAGAAAAGGATGAATACAAAACAGGGGATGTTCTAAAGATATCTCTTGCTGATAGGAAAATCTCTGAAGTGTTTCCATTCACTAAGGGAACTGTGTCGATGATAATCGGCGGTAGCCATATCGGCCAAATAGGGACCATAGAAGATGTCGAGATTGTTTATTCATCAAAACCTAATATTGTTACAATAAAAGGTGATCAAAAATTTTCTACAATCAAAGATTATGTGTTTCCTATTGGAAAAACCAGTCCTGTTATAATACCTCCTGAGGTGAAGATACAATGAAAAACAGCAAAATCACAGAAAAACAACCAGCGGTGTCTAAAAAACAGTTTCTAAAACCACGAATTGCAAAGGTCACTGTTAACATCGGTGTTGGAGAGGCTGGTGAGAGACTACATAAAGCGGAAACTGTGTTGAAAAACCTCACTGGTCAAAAACCAGTGCAGACGCTTTCTAAGACAACAAACAAGGACTGGGGTATAAGAAAGGGAATGCCTATTGGATGCAAGGTTACACTCAGAGGTGAAAAAGCTGAGAGATTTCTGGTAGAAGCATTGAAAACAAGAAACAACAAGATCGCTGATTACTCCTTTGATGATGAAGGAAACTTTTCCTTTGGTGTACCTGATCATACGCTTTTTAAGGACCAGAAATATGATCCAGATATTGGTATTTTTGGTATGGACATATGTGTAACCCTAGAGAGACCGGGATATAGGGTTAAACATCGGCGTATCTCCCGGAGAAAAATACCTCACAGGCATAGAGTTACTAGAGAGGAATCTATTGCTTTTATCTCTGAGAAGTACAATGTTGAGGTTGTAACATGAGGATAAAGGAAAAGAAAAGACAATATGGTAGGATCAAGGGATGCGAGCAATGCGGTAGGAAACGCGGTATAATTAGAAGATACGGTCTTCATCTCTGTAGACAATGTTTCCGTGAAAAAGCGGAGGAGATAGGGTTTAAAAAATATTCATAAAAAAAGGAGACAAAAAGGGAGGGTTGAGATATTTTATGCTGAATGATCCACTGGCAGATGCATTGTCGCTTATCAAAAATGCTGAGGAAAAAGGGAAAGGTAGATGTGTTATCAAACCCTCTTCGAAGCTGATCGGTGGTGTCTTGAATGTTTTGAAGGAAAAGGGTTACATTGGTGGTTTTGAGTATATTGAGGATGGAAAGGCAGGTATGTTTAAGGTTGAACTTTTAGGCAACATCAATGACTGTGGTGTTATCAAACCACGTTATCCTGTGAAAAAAGATGAGTTGGAAAAATGGGAATCACGTTATCTACCCGCTCGTGACTTTGGAGTACTAATATTGACAACAACAAATGGCGTTATATCAAATGATGATGCAAAAAAGATGGGTATCGGAGGTAAACTTCTAGCCTATGTTTACTAAAAAAATTTTTTGAGTGATAGAATATGCCAAAGATTGCTGATATAAAGGAAGAAATCGTTATACCAGATGGTGTAGAGGTTTCTATAGATTCTGGCAGCATTACAGTTAAAGGAGAGAAGGGTTCTTTGTCAAAGACTTTGTTTCATCCCATGATAAACATTATAGTGAAAAACAATGTTGTGGAGATAAACTGTAAATCTCCGCATAGACGGGAAAAAGCTCTTGTTGGAACCTTTACAGCGCATATTAAAAACATGATCAAAGGTGTTACAGAGGGTTTTGAGTACAGAATGAAGACTGTTTTTTCACATTTTCCTATAAAGACAACTGTTGAGGGGAACGAGTTTGTCATACATAACTTCCTTGGAGAACGCTCACCAAGGAAAGCAAGGATACTAGATGGTGTCAAGGTGGAGATTAAGGGTGATGAGATTACTCTTTGGGGTATCGACAAGGAAAAAGTTGGACAGACTGCTGCAAACATTGAAAGGGCCACAAAAGTGAAAAACAGGGATATACGGGTGTTTCAGGATGGCATATACCTGGTCAGTAAAGAAAAAATGATGAAATAGGTGGGTAGAAGGCAAGATGAAGAAAGAGGATGTCATCAAGGAATTCACAAAACTTAAGGGAATAGGTAGGGCTAAGGCTGAGTTGCTCTACAACAGTGGTTATGATTCAATGGAAAAACTGAGACAATCATCTGTTGAGGATCTAATGGAGATCAAGGGTTTCACAGAAAAAATAGCTAGAGAGATAAAACAGCAGATAGAAAAGAAAGAGACCAGGTTGGTTTCAGAAAAAACTAAAGCTACGGAGTCTGAAAAGAAGAAGGCAGAGGCGGAGGTAGAATCCAAGAAAGAACCTGTGTCTGTGGAGGAGACGGTGGAGATTGTCGAAGAAGAAAAGGGATATGTGGTGAAGAAAAAACCGGTGTTAAGCAAGGAGCAAAAGGAAAAACTGTTGATAAGAAAGAAAATAAAGCAGCGGAAACCTAGGTTTCTAAGAGAGGAATGGTTCCGCTATAAGAGAATTCCTATGAATTGGCGTAGACCAGATGGTATAACATCTAAGATGCGGATCAATCTAAAATATCGTCCAAGTAAGGTTAGAGTAGGTTTCAGGGGACCACGTGAGGTACGAGGTCTTCATCCATCAGGTTTCGAAGAAGTTATTGTTCATAATGTAAAGGACCTGGAGGGTCTTGATCCTAAGAGGCAGGCTATTAGAATCGGTAGCACTGTTGGTACACGAAAACGATTGGAGATAGCAAAAAGAGCAGATGAGATGGATCTTAGAATATTAAATATGAGAAGATGAGATAGTTAGGATAAGTTTCTCTGGTGATAAAAATATGACTGATCTGCGTAACCAGCGTAGGATGGCAGCTTCTCTGTTGAAATGTGGTGAAAATAGGATCTGGATGGATCCTGATAGAATCGAGGAGATCGCCAAGGCAGTAGTTAAAAGGGATATAAGAGTTCTTATCAAAGGCGGTGCTATAAAGAATAGACAAGTACGAGGAATATCAAGTGGACGTAAAAAACATATGAGGAAACAAAAAGAAAAGGGTCGACGAAGAGGTCATGGATCCAGGAAGGGTGCTAAATATGCTCGTCTTCCACGTAAAGAACGTTGGATAAAAACAATACGTCCAATCAGAGCCTATCTCAGACAGTTAAGAGATGATAAAATAATTGATCGTAAAACCTATCGTAAATACTATCTTAAGGCCAAAGGCGGTGAGTTTAGGAGTAAACATCATCTAAAGACGCATCTCATAGCCGATGGTGTTATAAAAGAGGAGGAAGCCAGCAGATGAAACATGGACCAAGATATCATGTAAAACCACGTAGACGACGAGAGGGAAAAACAGACTACAGAAGGAGATTAAGACTACTTAGATCCAAGAAAACACGGATAGTTGTTAGAAAATCCCTGAGAAATATAAGAGTACAATTTATTGAATACAACCCTGATGGTGATAGAGTAATAGCATCAGCCATATCCCAGGAGCTTAAAAAGATATACAACTGGAAGTACTCTGTCTCAACCACACCAGCTGCCTATCTAACTGGACTACTAGCTGGTAAAAGAGCAAAGGAGCAAGGCATAGAGGAAGGTGTATTGGACATAGGTCGTCAGAAGCCAACAAAGGGGTCTAGACTATTTGCTGCTATGAAAGGAGTAATAGATGCTGGTATAAAATGTCCTCATAGCAGCGAAATAATCCCATCGGAGGATAGACTGTTGGGTAAACATCTAAACAAAGAAATAACGCCTACAGTAAACACTATCAAAAACAAGATAATAGGAGAAGAAGGAGGGACTAAATGATAGTAGATCAGCAAACTGAGAAAACAAACAGATCAGATGAGTCAACAATGATGACGACAATCGACTGGATACCTAAAACCAGGCTAGGTAGAATGGTAAAAAACGGAGAAATATCCACCATGCATGATGCCCTAAAAACAGGTCTACCTTTAAAAGAGCCAGAGATTGTCGACATACTACTACCTGACCTAGAGGATGAGGTCATAGATGTAAACATGGTTCAACGTATGACTGACTCGGGTAGAAGAGTAAAATTTGTCATAGTAGTAGCAGTTGGAAACAAAGATGGCTACGTGGGTCTCGGAAAGGCAAAGGGAAAAGAAGTTGGATCAAGCATAAAAAAAGCCATAGACAATGCAAAGCTAAACATCATAGAGATAAGGAGAGGATGCGGTTCATGGGAATGTGGATGCAGGAAACCTCATACATTGCCTTTTTCAGTAACTGGAAAAAGCGGTTCTGTTGAAGTAACCTTTAAACCCGCTCCGCAGGGCATAGGCTTAGCCGCTGGGGATGTTGCAAAAAAAATCTTAAGACTAGCTGGAGTAAAAGATATCTGGGCATTTACCAAGGGAAAAACAAAAACTATTGTCAACTATGCCAAGGCTGTCTACAATGCGTTAAAAGAGAATGCGGAATTCAGAGTAACTGAGGAGGAGATCAAAAAGGGTGGTATAGTATCAGGCAGTGTAGGTATACCCATAGAAGAAAAAGACAAATCATCAGTCAAAATGTGAGGTTATAAACATGGTGTACGCTGTTGTTAGAATAAGAGGATCAATAAACACAAAACCAGATATCAAACACACTCTTCGTCTACTCCGCCTAACAAGAGTTAACCATTGCGTACTAGTGGAGGAAAATAACTACTACAAGGGAATGCTGCAGGTGGTAAAAGACTATACAACATGGGGTGAGATAAATAAAGAAACATTGTCAAAATTAATACGTACAAGAGGTAGACTGATTGGGGACAAAGAACTCACAGAGGAATACATAAAAGCTTCCACACCATACGACAGTTTTAATGCTCTCTCACAGGCTATAATAGAAAACAAGTTCAAGTATAGGGAGATACCTGATGTTAAACCATTGTTTAGACTAAACCCACCACGCAAGGGATACAAGAGTACTAAAAAGTCCTTTAGGGGGGGAGGATCTCTTGGATACCGTGGCGAGGAGATAAACAAACTCCTCGAAAGGATGATATGATTTCTCACTCAATTTTTTTTGTTCTAAAAAATTTTATTGGATAAAAATTAGGTTTTTTCCTGCTGTGTTGCATAATTCAATAATGTTTAGTCTCTCATCTACCCTGGGCTTTTTAATTTCCGATATAGCTATCCTGTAACCCAGGGAAGCTCATGGGTCACATCATATTTGAGCAATGCACT
>QMSS01000029.1 GCA_003649715.1 Thermoplasmata archaeon | reverse complement strand
TCAGCCTTCTGATCCTGATCCGGCTAATGGTGCTGTGGGTGTGGATGTGGATGCTGATTTGAGTTGGTCTGGTGGTGATCCTGATCCTGGTGATGTTGTCACCTACGATGTATACTTCGGCACCAGTACCCCTCCGCCTCTAGTTGTCAATAATCAGTCCTCCACTGTGTATGACCCAGGTACCATGAGTTATATGACTACTTATTATTGGAAGATTGTGGCATGGGACAACCATGATGCAAAATCAATAGGTCAGATATGGAGCTTCACCACAGAAGAGTCAAGTCAAAATAATCCTCCAAACAAACCAGATATCAATGGGCCTACATCAGGTTATGTAGGAATCAACTACACTTTTTCAGCTGCCGCCATAGACCCAGATGGAGATCAGGTATACTATCTATTCGACTGGGGAGATGGAAACACTAGTGACTGGCTTGGTCCATTCCTATCAGGAGAAAGCATAAACATGAATCATAGCTGGCTGAGAAAGGGCATCTACAACATCAGAGTAAAAGCTAAGGATACTCATGGTAATGAAAGCATGTGGTCAGATCCATTCCAGATATCAATATCAAAAAACATTGAAATAACCAACATAAAAACAGGATATGTGTACTTCTTTATACCAGCGTTTAATAGATCATATGCATACATTAACATCTTTGACCGACTAGGTGTTTCAGTGATATTCACCATAGATCTACTGCATATAAACGTTACAGTAGGTGAAATGGTTAGTTCTGTGAAGTTTGTTATCAAAAGCATCATATTTGAAGACGAGCTAGTTTCCTATGACAATGATACAACAGATGGATGCCTGTGTGACTTCAACATAACAACAGGATTATATGGGCTAACAGTATATGCATATGATGAGGAGCAGAACGAGATAGACAGCGACATGATCCCGTATCTACTCTTTATAAACTTAAGCACAATTAGACAGATGAGAGGAAAATAAAAAAACAATAATACTGCATTCATCCTATCCTATCTACCCATTTTTTCAGATTTTTCTAACATTTGTATCAGATCAGTAAATTAGTTAATTCGACAATTTTAAAACAACCTCCCGATTTTTTTGATAAAAAGAAAGTATTATGGGGGCGAAACTATTTTATCAAAATAAATGATTCACATTGTATCTAACTTCTAGATCCCAAAAATTGTTTTTTATCCCCAGTTCTGGAAGGAGGAAAAAATATGATGGATGAGGTTAGAATAAAGGTTGTTGAGATAGATAAGCCAGATGATATGAATTTCATCTTAGGGCAAACACATTTTATTAAATCTGTAGAGGATATATATGAGGCCATGATTGGCTCTGTTCCAGATGCCAAGTTTGGTGTTGCATTCTGTGAGGCCAGCGGTGCATGTAAGATTAGAAGCGAGGGAAATGATAGTTATCTTAAGAAACTAGCGGAGAGGAATGCCAGAAACATTGGTGCAGGGCATTCCTTCATAGTATTCATGAAAAACTGTTTCCCTATAAATGTGCTTAATGCAATAAAAAGTATACCTGAGGTTTGTACTATATATTGTGCCACAGCTAATCCAACAAAGGTTGTTGTAGCAGAATCTAGAATAGGAGATAAAACAGGACGGGGGATACTTGGTGTTATCGATGGTTTTATGCCAGTGGAGGTGGAAAATAGTAGTGATATCAGTTGGAGGAAAAAGTTTTTGCGAGAAATAGGATACAAGCTATAATCTATGCCCATACCTACCTAGTAGTGGCACAAACACGCATCCACCTAGATCCTTTTTTCTCATTCCTTTATCCTTTTTTTCTATCAACTCTAGTCTACATATGGTTCGTCCTACTGGTATCAAAAGTTTCCCATTGTTTTTAAGCTGATCTATAAGAGGATCTGGTATGTAGGGTGCTGCGCAGGTTGCATAGATGCGATCATATGGAGCATATGATGGTAGACCTAAAGATCCATCTCCTATTTCTACAGTGACATTAGTTATGCCGGATTTTATGAGATTTCTATATGCTTTTTCGGCAAGTGATTTTATACGTTCTATAGTATAAACATGACCTTTGTTGCCTACGAGTTGTGAAACAATGGCTGCATGATATCCAGATCCTGCTCCTATCTCCAGAACTTTTTGTCCTTCTCTAATGTCCAATGCCTCGCACATAATTGCTATCATATGTGGTGCGGAGATGGTTTGTCCTTCACCGATTTCTAAGGGTGTATCCATATATGCATGTTTTTTTAGATGATTTGGCACAAATTTTTCTCTTGGTATTTCCAAAAAAGCTTTTTTGACAGCATCACTTTTTATGTACCCTTCTCTAACTAATTTTTTAACTAGATGTTCTCTTTCAATATCAAATATGGGGTTCATTTTCTTTTTCCAGAGTTAATTATCATAAATGTTGTATAATTAAACTTTGCCTTCTTTCATCTCCCCTCTATTTCTTTCTGTTTGTTTTAAAGAACGTCTCTTATACCCCTCTTTAGGTTAGACCCTATTTTGTTCTAAACTTATTTTTTTAAGAGATCATAAAAAAATCGTTCTTTTTTCTTTTCCATGGTATTTTCCATGGTAATTGGTTTTTTCCTCTCTTTCTTTTTTCTAAACTTTTTGCGTATAAAAAATGGATGCATGTCGTTTATATATGTGAGTTTTGTTTTTCGTCTAGATGGAGGTATTTATATTATGGGTATCAGAAGAGCAGTTGTTGCATTAGGTGGTAATGCATTGATCAGGAAAAACCAGGTTGGCACAATATATGAGCAGTTTGCTAATACCAGAGACATATCTGTCTTCCTTGTGAAAATGATAAAAAATGGATGGGACCTAGTTGTTACTCATGGCAATGGTCCTCAGGTTGGTGCTATATTGCTGCAGAACGAGGCGGGTAGGGATCTGGTTCCAGCTATGCCACTTGGTATCTGTGTTGCAGAGAGTGAGGGATATATTGGGTATATGATACAGCAATGTTTGTCAAATGCGTTAAGAAAGGAGGGTGTTGATAAACAGGTTGTTACATTGATCACACAGGTTCTTGTTGATGAGAATGATCCTGCTCTGAGTAATCCTACGAAGCCTATCGGGCCTTACTATGATGAGAGGAGAGCTCTTCAGATGCGTAGAGAGGGATACAACATGGTTAAGCAGGCAGGGGGATGGAGGATGGTTGTTCCCTCTCCTGATCCTAAGACTGTTGTTGAGGGGAGTATCATAAGGAGTATGTTGGATAATGGAATAATTGTGATAGCAGCGGGTGGAGGAGGCATGCCTGTTGTTGAGAAAAAGGGATGGGGCCTTGATGGCTTGGAGGCTGTGGTTGATAAAGACCTTGCTGCTGAGAGACTAGCTGAGGCTGTTGAGGCAGAACTACTGTTGATATTAACAGATGTGGAAAGAGTTTATCTCAATTATAACACATCTCATCAGAGACCATTGGATAATGTTACATTGTCTGAGATAAAAAAATATTATAATCAGGATCAGTTTCCACCAGGTAGTATGGGTCCTAAGATACTTGCTGCAATACGTTTTTTGGAGTATGGTGGTAAAAAGGTTATAATATCTCATATAGACCATGGATGGGAGGCATTACAAGGAAAAACAGGTACACAAATATCTAGAGAATAAAAAAAATATTTCTTTGATCTAAATATTTGTGATGGGTAGTACTATTGTTTTTTATCTAGACTATCTAAAAAAGTGTTTTTATACACACATGTGTATTCAGTATATTTAGTTATGAAGGTATGGATTCGTCAATAGAAGAACAGATTAGAGCTATTGAAAAAGAGATTTTGGATACACAGAAGAACAAGGCTACTGAGCATCATCTTGGTAGATTAAAGGCGAAACTAGCTCGGCTGAGAAAAGAGGTTGAAAAAAGAAAAAGTCATCAGTCTGCTGCTGGTAGAAGGGGTTTTGCAGTTAAAAAATCTGGTGATGCAACGGTTGGAATCATAGGTTTTCCAAGCACAGGTAAGAGTACGCTTCTAAATCAGTTAACAGATGCCTCAAGCAAAACTGGTGATTATGATTTTACTACTGTAAGGATAATACCTGGTATGATGAGATATAATGGGGCTAGTATCCAGCTGCTGGATTTACCTGGACTGATATCTGGTGCATCGGAGGGTCGAGGGAGAGGACGTGAGATTATATCTGCAGTGCGGAATGTCGATTTGCTGCTGTTACTAGTAGATGCAACTCAGCCTGCTCAGCTTGATTTAATAGATAAGGAGCTTTATAATGCTGGTCTTAGGTTGAATCAAAAAATTCCAGATGTAATTGTTACCTGCAAAGGTGAGGGTGGTATATCGGTTAATGCTACAGTACGTCTATCATATCTTAATGAGAAGATTATAAGAGCAATTGCATCAGAGTTTGTTATAAATGCTGATATTATAATACGGGAGGATATCACGGAGGATCAGCTGATAGATGTGTTTTCTGGAAACAGAGTATATGTGCCTGCTATTGTTGTTGTTAACAAAATAGATTTAGTTTCTTCAAATGAATTAAAAAATATGTTGGAGGAGATCCAAAGAGAGCGCAGATGGGGGGATGTAATCGGTATTTCTGCAAAAAATGGTGATGGCTTAGATCGGCTCAAGAAAAAAATGTTTTCTCAGCTGAGGCTTATTCGTATATACATGAAACCTGTCGGGAAGAAACCTGATTATGATGAGCCGTTGATTTTAAGAAAAGGAGATACTGTGGGGGATGCATGTAGATATCTTCATAGAGATTTTGAAAAAAATTTTAGATATGCCCAGGTATGGGGGTGTTCTGTGAAATATCCTGGTCAAAAAGTTGGTTTGGATCATAGGTTGAGTGATGGGGATGTGTTGACAATATTTGTGAGACACTGAGGGAATATCTGAATGAAAACAAAGAGAAAAGCTGATGAAGGAAAAAAGATTTTTTTTTGGTTTTGCGTTATTATTTGATTGTGTTTTGAAACTATTTTTAAAGCAGAAAAATAGATTTCGCTGGCTCTTTTTCTTTTTTTATATCATCTGCCTAACTGTTTTGACAATATGTTTTTCGTTCAACTCATATTTCTCTAGTAGATCCTTTGGGTCTCCTGATTCGCAGAAGGTGTCTTTTACACCCATTCTTTTGAATTTGATGGAGAATCCTTCCTCAGCAAGTAATTCAGATACTGCGCTTCCTAGTCCACCAATTATAGAATGTTCCTCCACGGTTATTATCGCATTGGTTTCTCTGGCGCATTTACATATAAGTTTTTTGTCTAATGGTTTTATAGTATGCATGTCTATTACACGGACATGTATATCATTTTCCTTCAGCAGTTTTTTTCTTGCATCTAATGCTGGATCAACCATGGTTCCACAGGCGATGATACTTACATCGTCTCCATCCTCTACAACTATTCCCTCACCGATCCTCAGGTTTTTTAGATCCTCATATTTGTATATCACGGGTGCTGATGCTCGTCCTACGCGTGCATACATGGGTCCTTCAGTGGATGCCATGAGTTCTACTATTTTTTTTGTCTGAGGTGCATCGCTGGGTGTAAGTACAGTCATGTTTGGTAGTACTCGCATTAACGCTAGATCCTCTATCATCTGATGACTTGCTCCGTCTTTACCTACACTTATGCCTCCATGTGTTGCGAAGATCTTTACATTTGCCTTGGAATAGGCAACATCCATACGTATTTGATCGTAGACTCTTCCTGTTGCGAAGACTGCGAATGTGCTGGCGAATGGTATTTTTCCGCATGATGCTAGTCCTGCGGCTGTGGATATCATGTTTGCTTCGGCAATGCCCATATCGAAAAAACGTTCTGGATATTTTTTTGCAAACATGATGGTTTTTGTGGATTTTGACAGGTCTGCATCTAAAACCACTATGTTTGGATATTTTTTACCAAGCTCAACGAGGGTTTCTCCATATGCGTTCCGTGGGTTGATCCTTTTTTTGGTCAATAATAGACCTCCAGTTTTTTCTCCAGTAGATTTAGTTCTTGCATAGCAAGTCGGTATTCCATCTCATTTGGGGGTACACCATGGAAGTCTACATTGTTTTCCATGAAGGAGACACCTTTTCCTTTCACAGTGTTTAGTACAATCAATGAGGGTTGTCTCGTATGTTCATCTGCCCGATGAAGAGCATCAAGTATCTCTCCTATGTCATGTCCATCTATTTCTATAATATTCCATCCAAATGACCCCCATCTCTCTCTTATTGACTCGAGACGTAATACCTCTTCTGTGTTTCCATCGATCTGTAAATAGTTTCTATCAAGAAGTGCTGTTATGCGATCGAGTTTGTAGTGTGATGCAGCTGCTGCCGCCTCCCATATCTGGCCCTCATCTGTTTCTCCATCTCCTAGCATCACATACACATTATAGTTTTTCTTGTCTAATCTGCCTGCTAATGCTACTCCAACTGCAAAAGATAAACCATGGCCTAGTGAACCGGTTGATGCCTCTACACCGGGTATCATGTAGTTCACTGGATGTCCCTGGAGCCTAGAATTTATTTTACGTAGGTTTTTCAACTCTTTAACATCGAAGTAGCCGCATTCCGCCAAAACTGCATACAGAGCTGGTGCAGCATGTCCCTTGCTTAGAATAAAACGATCTCTATCTGGGTCATCTGGATTGTTTGGATCATGTTTCATATGATGAAAATATAGGGCAACAAGTGCATCAACAGCGGATAATGATCCTCCAGGATGTCCAGATTCTGCTCGATACAGCATCTCGATGACATGTTTCCTTATCTTCACTGCTATCAAGTTTAGCTTATGGATAAGATTTGTACTATGCGTTCTCAATATTACGGCCCTCCCCAGATAAAAAAAGGGGACTCTTCTTTTTTTGCCCTGTAATACTTTTCTATGTAAAATACTTTTTTGTGGCATTCAAGAGGCATGGAAAAGAAGAATTTTTTTGATGATCAAAAACAAATTTTTTTATATTTCCGAATATGATTTATTCTGAGACATTCTTGAAATCTTTTTTTGTCAAAATAGTGATGGGGAGGATCTTCCAAGGAGAAGGAGATAGGGATAAAGATGTACTTGTAGGTTTTTTGTTGACTAGTAAATGTAAATTAGGATACTAAAAAGCTATTGAGCCTCTCTTTTGTCCATCCCCTCTCTTGTTCCCTATCTTTTTATCATCATACTATACTATTACTATTTTTTGTTTTCCTCCTTCTTTGTGTGAAATCTAGAGAGTTTGTATAGATCCTGATATATCTCTGGTCTTATGTCACGTATCACCGGTCTGTTTGCTCGGGTGATTTTGATCTGTTTGAGATCGATCTCCTGAGTAATTATACTTTCCTCAAAATATGGTGCTTTGACCAGGAGATTTCCCATGGGATCATATATCTGTGAGCCACCCCACATCACTAAATCCTCTTCGGTCCCAACGAGATTTACATATACCATGAATGCTGTGTTTTCTAATGCTCTAGCTGGTAATAGCTTTTCGAAATAGGTCCTTGTTGTTGAGGGTGATGCTGAGATACATATCAGAATATCTGCGCCCTGCAGTGAGAGTGCCTTTGGTATTTCTGGGAAATATAGATCATAGCAGATAATTAGACCAATTTTTCCGAATCTTGTTGTGAAAACTCTGAGTTCTTCTCCCTCATCGAAAAAGATTTTTTCTTCAAATGGTCCAAATGTTGGTAAAAACCATTTTTTGTAGCTATCTACCTTTCCATCTGGATGTATTAGTATTGCAGCATTGTGTATAAGCCCTTCTACTCTGCTGTTTTTCAGTGGCATTCCGAATACTATGTAGCATTTCCGGTCTTTTGCGATTTTTTTCATGTGTTGTATTGATGGGCCTTGTATGGTTTCTGCAAGGTTTCTTAATTCATCTTTGCATTTGTATCCAGATAGGAAGAGTTCTCCGAAAACATAGAGATCAGCAGGTGTGTTTCTAATGTATTTTTCCATAGTCTTTATGTTAGATTTTTTATCTGCTATTTTTGGTCTTGCTGATATCATCGCTATTTTCATATCAGAACAGCCCCCCTTCTTAGGTGGTATGTAGAACATGTAATATAAAACATTTGTTAGAAAAAAACAGTTTTGTAAAACGAGTAGACATTTTTTGATGGCCATCAAAAAATGTATGTTCAGTGGAATCCGAGGTTTGTAAATTTTGTGATAAATTTTTTTGGTAAATATTTTTAAGTATCACCCGGGGCATATCGTCTCTACCTTTAAAAATGAGAGGTTGTCCCAGTATGAAGTCAGATATCGAGATTGCATCGTCTGTGAAACCTAAGCCGATAGATGTAATTGCAGAAAAGATTGGATTACATGAGGATGAGATTATACTCTGGGGTAACTACAAGGCTAAGGTATCTCTAGAAGTTTTAAAAAGAGTTCGAGGGAATAGAGATGGAAGGCTTATTCTTGTGACAACCATAAATCCTACATCTGAGGGGGAGGGGAAGACAACAGTGACGATTGGACTAGCTCAAGCTCTTGCAAGGCTTGGTAAAAAAACCATGCTTGCCATAAGGGAGCCATCCCTGGGGCCGATGATGGGGTTGAAGGGTGGTGCGACTGGTGGGGGATACTCGCAGGTTATTCCTATGGAGGACATCAATCTTCATTTTACTGGGGATATGCATGCAATTACAAGCGCGCATAATTTACTGGCAAGTCTTCTGGACAATCATATTCATCATGGAGACAAGTATCATATAGATCCAAGGTATATTGTATGGCCACGTGTGATGGATATCAGCGACAGGGCTCTTAGAAATGTGGTGGTGGGATTAGGTGGTCCTCTTGATGGTGTGCCTCATGAGGTAGAATTTGCTATAACACCAGCATCTGAGGTAATGGCTATACTATGTTTATCCAAAAACCTGCAGGATCTGAAGGAAAGACTAGGTAGGATAATCGTGGCGTATACCTATGACAACAAGCCTGTGACAGCAGATGATCTCAGAGCAGTAGGCGCAATGGCAGTTCTTCTTAAAGATGCTATTAAGCCAAATCTTGTTCAAACCCTGGAGGGAGTGCCAGCTTTTGTCCATGGAGGTCCGTTTGCAAACATTGCACATGGGGCAAGTAGTTTAATTGCTACATTAATGGGATTAAAACTTGTTGACTATTTTGTAACAGAGGCTGGATTTGGGTCAGAACTTGGAGCTGAAAAATTCTTCGACATCGTGTGCAGAATCGGTGGTTTAAAACCAGATGCCGCAGTGCTTGTAGTAAGTATCAAGGCACTAAAAAGGAATGGATACGGGAAGGATATTATTGCTGTGAAAAAAGGTCTAGCAAATCTCGAAAAACATGTTGAAAACCTAGCTATGTTTGGAGTTCCCATCATAGTTGCTGTAAACCGTTTTCCTGGTGACACCAACAAAGAGATAGATGTAGTAGAAAACTTTTGTAGATCCAAAAACATTCCAGTAGCAGTTGTCGATGTATGGAAAAATGGGGGTGAAGGAGGAATTGAATTAGCAGGAAAACTAGTGGATCTTATACACAATCATTCACCTAGTTTCCATTTTCTATACGATCTTAGTCTACCGGTAAAGGATAAAATAGAAATAATAGCCAAAAAAATGTATGGAGCTGAAAGAGTTGTCTATACTGTGGCGGCAGAGCAGGACATCAAACTGTCTCAAGAACTTGAATTGGATAAACTACCTATATGTATAGCTAAAACACAGTATTCCCTTTCTGACAATCCTGCATTGTTGGGGAGACCACGGGGTTTTAAGATAACAGTACGTGAAATAAAGTTTTCAGCTGGAGCAGGATTTCTGGTTCCGATGACTGGAAAAATAACCACCATGCCAGGTCTGCCAGCTAAACCTCTATCTGAGAATATAGACATTGATGAGAAGGGGAACATAAAAGGTCTTTACTAAATTCAAAGCTGTGGATCTATCTGGTCTCTCACGATAATTTACCTGCATTACCTGCTTTGATTTTAGCCTAATCTACCCAATAAGTTAAGCTAGGGGGATATATAAGAAAAATTTCCTTAATATATTTGTATAAGAGCAATTTCCTTCATAAACTCCTTAGTTGGCTCTATCTAATAATGGTTTTTTTGGGGAATTAGCCAACTCATTTTTCCTCCATTTTTATCCTACTTTTTTCAACAAAAAAATGGAAATAGGTTTTTTCCTCAGAGAACAGCTTCCTTTATATATCAAATTTATCATATCATAATACAATTAGTGGGAGGATATCACGTTTATGACTGATGATAATATCCAATCTTACATAGATGATATTCTTGATGCTCTCAGTGACGACTCAGACAAAAAAGTTAGCAGAGAGGAGCTAGAAAAGGAGTTTAAAAAATTTCTAGAATATGGAGTACCTGTAGAGCATGCGAAGCAGACTTTGATAAAAAAATTCCGTGGAGACACAGAAAGACCCATGGGTGAACGTATTCCGATAGCTGATATACAGCCTGATAAAACTGGTATAAACCTATTATGCCGCGTTATAAACATAAACTCAAGGGAGATAACATCGGGTAAAGAGAAGAGAAAAATTTTTTATGGAATACTTGGAGATGAGAGTGGCACAATCGGTTTCACTGCATGGAAGGATTTTAACATAGAAAAAGGGGACATATTGGAGATATCAAATGCATATGCAAGGGAATGGCAGGGAAATATCCGTATAAACCTGGGTGAACGAACAAGGATCGAAAAAACCGATGAAGAAAAACTGGCTGAAATAAGCTATAAGCCCCGGGAATACAAAATAAGAGACTTAAGATCCGGTTTAGGAGCAGTTGAACTCATAGTCAAAATACTTGACATAAAAAAGAGAGAAGTTGAAGTAGATGGCTCAAAAAAAAGTGTGTACTCAGGCATATTTGGTGATGAAACTGGCAAAGCTCAGTTTACATCATGGCATGACTTTGACTTAAAAAAGGGAGATGTGATAAGGGTCTCAGGCGGCTATGTGAAAACATGGAGGGGAATACCACAGCTCATATTTGACGAAAAAGCCACGGTAGAAAAACTGGATTCTAATAAAATCCTGACTAAAGACATAAAAACACAGAAAATACCTATACATGAGCTTGTAGAGAGACACGGTGGATTGGATGTCATGGTTGAAGGAACAGTTATAGAAATAAGAGAAGGATCTGGTATTATCACAAGATGCCCTAAATGCAGCCGTGTTATACAAGACCAGGAATGCAGTGTCCATGGGCGGATACAGGATGGATTGCAGGACATAAGAGTTAAACTTGTGATAGATGATGGAACCGGCAGCATAAATGCAATACTCGGCAGAGAAGTGACAGAAAAACTACTTGGAAAAACACTTGATGAATGGAAAAAAACAGCTGAAAAAACAAAAAACAAGGACACAGTGATTGAGGAAATAAAAAATATGCTTTTTGCACATACAATCAATATACAGGGCAATGCACTCAGCGATGAATATGGCACAACTATTATCGCAAAAAATGCGGAATTTGCAGACATTGACATAAACAATGAATTCGACAACCTATACCATGAGCTGGAGGAGGAGATTCAATGAGACGCGAGACAGCCTGGCGCGTATTTGCAGGTGAATACAACGACTCAACATTCGAGATAAAAGGAAGGGGAGAAAAAACCCCATCATATATTATAACACCTCTAGGGGCCAAGATAAACAGATTATTCATAGTTGGTGTCCTAACAGATGTTGAAAACATCTCAGAAACCGGAGAACTGCTAAGGGCACACATATCTGATCCAACTGGTGTGTTTACACTATACTCCGGACAGTATCAACCAGATGCAACAAAAACACTTCTGAACATTGATGTACCAACATTCGTAGCACTCGTAGGAAAAGCCAGAACCTTTGAGCCAGAAGAAGGAGCACTATATGTTTCAATACGCCCGGAGGTAGTAAGAGAAGTAGATGCAGAGGCGAGGGACAGATGGATAATAGAGACATGCAGACACACGAAAAACAGAATAGATGCTATTAGAGAGGCGATGAAGATGTCTCAGCCAAACATATATGATTTACGAAAACTAGGATACAGCAGAGATCTATCTGAAGGAATAGTAACCGCAATAAAGAGATATGGGCAAATAGATATAAACAAGTACCTAACACTACTATATGAATCCCTGCAGTACATCATGCCTGCAAAAGAAAAAACTCAGGATGTACAAAACATTATAGAAACCAAGGAAAAAACAGAGAAAACAGAAGAAATCATCAAGGCACAAATAGTGGAATCCTATGCACCTGATGAGCTAGAAGACAAGATACTAGAGATAATAAAGGAAATAGAAGGAGAAGATGGGGCAGCATGGGATGCCATAATAGAAAAATGTGAAAAAACAGGTTTTAATAGAGACTCAGTTGAAGAGGCATTAAATTCCCTTATGGACAAGGGACTAATATATGAGCCTGTACTAGGGACAATAAAAACCACATAAATTTCTTAATAAATCCAAAACCAAAAAAACAATCTGCGTTATCCCCCTAAGGACAGAAAATTATATTATATCCAAAAAACTGTTTTTTTCTGATCAAAAAACCTGTTAAAGAACATCAAACTATCTGATTTTTCAGTACTTCCAGAATATAAAAAATGAGAAGGACTCCACCATTTTTAAGGAGAAAATATTCCGTTATAACCTCTCTATTTTTTAGTTCTTCTCTTACCTTGTTTTTTGAGTAAAGATTCCTCTCCCCTTTACTGAAATAAACGCCAAAACCTTTTAGTGATCTACCTCAATTCCCTAGTAACTGATGATTTTTCATATTTTTTCAGGATAGACACATGTTGCTACATCTTCTTTTCCATCTCAGAAAAAGATAGAGTGATCCTAGATGGTAGCTCTACAAATTTGCTTGGAAAATATTTCTTCAACACCATATATCGTTGTTGAGCAGATCCTGTAGAAGAAATGCACAACTTTTTATTATTTCTTTGGAGTACATCAATGGTTTTTTACTCTGATTCTTACCCATCCACCACATATTTATTAGAAAGATTTTTTTGCTGTCTGGGCTTCATCCCGAAATAGATAAATTAGGATAAAAGCTGTTTTTCTTAACAGGATGGGATGCGCTAAGAAAAGAATGAATCCACGGGTTGTAAACCATGTAAAC
>QMSS01000028.1 GCA_003649715.1 Thermoplasmata archaeon | reverse complement strand
CATTATACCATCTACTTCTCTGTTGTATCCTTCGATCTCATCTATAGTGATGCATCGTCTCACTTTTTTTCCTTTGTGCTCTACCGCCATTTGTATCATAACAAGGTCTAGGTTGTCCATGAAGGTTTTTGGAACATTGATGGGTTCACTTGTGAATCTCTGTATTACTTTGGTTACTGATCCTGCATGAAATGTGGACATACATGGATGTCCTGTTTGCATGGCTTGGAACACGATGTTTCCCTCTGCTCCACGTACCTCTCCTGGTATGATGTAGTCTGGTCTTGATCGTAATGCTGCTTTGAGAAGATCAAACAGATCCACTTGTCCCTCCTTTGGTCCTGTGGTTTTTGTCAATAGACGTTGCCAAACAGTGTGTGGCACTGTGAGCTCTGGTGTTCCCTCAGCAGTATATATTTTTTTGTTGGGTGGTATAAATGGTATTATAGCATTCATGGTTGTTGTTTTGCCGCATGCTGTTTCTCCGCATACGAATAGGCTTCGTCCATATTGTAGGCATAGCCATAGGTATGCTGCTATTCCTGCGCTTATTGTCCCCCAGCTTATAAGCTGTGTAACACTGATAGGAGTTTCTGTGAACCTCCTGATAGTGAGACTAGGTCCTTTTATGCTTACAGCTGGGCTGTATATTATGTTTGCTCGGCTTCCATCTGGCAGTGTTCCATCTGCTATTGGCTGCCCCTCACTAACAGGTGTCCCTATCTTTTCGCTTAAAGCTCATGAAAATATGGGTGAGTATTCTTTGTCTATAACCACATTGGTTTTTATCATATCAAAAATTTTGTGTATTAGATGTATGTTTTCACCAGTAACTATGTGAATATCTTCTAGGTAGGGGTCTCTCATGAAGCATTCTATTGGTCCACCTCCTATGATGGTTTTTATGATATCATATTCTATGTTGTTTTTTTCAGAAGGTGTTACCCTTACTTTGTCGCTATCTCTAAGTTTTCCCAGAAAACCCTTTTTTGTCATCCGGGTATTGGCTTTTTCATCCACAATTACGATTTCATCTATGAGTTCTTTAAGAACCTCTTTGAGCTCTTCATCGGTTACAACACTTTTTTTCTCCGGCGCCTTTTTAACTATCAATTTTAGTATCTGATCACGTTTTTCCTTCTCCTTGTCTTTTAACATGGGTTCTATGACATGGTATTCTATCTCCTCCATATCTTTTGTCCTGTATATGTGGACAAAAACAGATCCTTTAGTGGGATATATGATATTGGGGTACTCCTCATCTTTTAACTCCATTGGCAGTTTGCTGTAAAAAACAGGCATATCTATTTTTTGTTTTATACTATCAATGTATTCCTTTAGATGAAGATGGTTTTCAAGTAGCTTTTGTACCCCTTTTTCATCCATCTTCGTCATTTTTTTCTACTCCACATCTTTTATCAAGTATAAATTGTTTGACTGTGGACCAGCATGTGCTTCTGGATAAGCTGTGTTTTTGGATAACTCTTCTGTGCATACATTTCTCTAATTGTAGATAACCCACATTTTTTGCATTCACTTCGGTAATTGATTTTATAGTGATATTGGTAGTCCTTTTTCTCCTTCTCTGTAGAATGTCCATATGAATTGTACTACTTCGTAGTAGTCCATGATGTTTTCTTCTACCATTCTTTCTAGTATGTGTTTTCTCCGCTCATATTCATCATATATCTCTGATGTGTCTGTGTATCCTGCGTTTTTTGCTATTTTTTCTTCTAGTACGTAGCTGTTTCTGTTTGCTCTAAAAACATGTGTGTCGTCAACTGGGTTCCATTCAAATGCCCTGCGTGACATTATACCATCTACTTCTCTGTTGTATCCTTCGATCTCATCTATAGAAAGACATCTTCTGATCCGTTTTCCCTTCCATTCTACTGCCATCTGGATGAGTACAAGGTCTAGGTTGTCCATGAAGGTTTTTGGAACATTGATGGGATGTCCTGTGAATCTCTGTATTACTTTGGTTACTGATCCTGCATGAAATGTGGTGATGACAGGATGTCCTGTCTGCATAGCCTGAAACACTATTCTGCCCTCTATACCTCTTGTCTCTCCTGGTATGATGTAGTCTGGTCTTGATCGTAATGCTGCTTTAAGGAGATCAAAAAGTTCAACATGTGATTCCTTAGGCCCTGTCGATTTTGTCAGAAGCTGCTGCCACACTGCATGAGGCACTTTGACCTCTGGAGTGTTTTCAGCGGTATATATCTTTTTGTTGGGTGGTATAAATGGTATTATAGCATTTGTGGTTGTTGTTTTGCCAGATGCTGTTTCTCCGCATACAAATAGGCTTCGTCCATATTGTAGGCATAGCCATAGGTATGCTGCTATTCCTGCGCTTAATGTCCCCCAGCTTATAAGCTGTGTAACACTAATAGGAGTTTCACTAAATTTTCTAATAGTCATCGTAGGTCCCTTCAGGCTCACATCCTTGCTATGTATAATGTTCACTCGGCTTCCATCTGGCAGTGTTCCATCTGCTATTGGCTGCCCCTCACTAACAGGGCTTCCTATCTTTTCACTGAACTCCTGTGAAAAGGTAGATGCCCATTCCTCGCTGATCTCTATGTTGGTTTTTACCATCTCAAAAACCTTGTGAATAAGATGAACCTTCTCACCAGTTATCACATGAACATCCTCGATATATGGATCCCGCATGAATGGCTCAAGCGGACCACCACCAATAATATCCTTGACTATGTTGTATTCAATATCCATTCTTTCAACAGGAGTAACTCTTATCTTACTGCTTTTTAACTTACTTAAAAAACCTTTTTTCTCTTCAGATCTAACATTGGCTTTTTCATCTACAATAACAATTTCATCTAAAAGCTCCTTAACAGCATTTTTTATCTCATCATCAGTTTTGACATCTCCCTTTTTTGGCGCTCTCTCGTAGATCTGCTCCATTATGTCCTCCAATTTTTTTTTCTCCAAATCATTTAAAGTAGGTTCAACGGCATGGTATTCTATCTCTTCCATATCCTTTGTCCTATAGATATGTATAAAGACAACACCCTTAGTAGGATAAATTATGTTGGGATACTTCTCTTCTTTAAGATCACGCGACAGTTTGCTATAAAAAGCAGGTCTACCAATTTTCTTTTCCACACTCTCAACATATTCTCTGAGATGTGGATTTTCCCTCAGCAGTTTTTCTACTTCCTCATCACTCATCTTCGTCATACTAATCCATCCTCTAGATCTCCTTCTCTAACTCCTTTTTTTAGAATGCTACACTACTTGTCTCAATTGTAAGACCCACACCAGGTCTAACAGAAAATGTGGTCAATGGCTCATATTTATAATTTGCACCATTAAACTTCTGAAGATAAATATTATGAACTATGCCTACACCAGGGCGTGTCTCACGTGTAACTCGAAAATGAATATCAGCAATCATCTGAAAAGTACTATGAATCTCTTCCTCCCATTCATTAGGATTAGCAGTTAAAACAATTATTTTGCCAGATCCTGTCAAACGATTAAAAAAACTAGTCAAGTCAACCAGGTTATTCCTGTTAAGACTCTCTTTGAGAAGAGTGGATAATGAGTCTATAAATATTATCTCTGGATCAAAAAGTTTTTTACATGTTATCAATCCTTCAAGAAACGTGTTTCTCGGAAGTGTTTCAGCCAATGTAACCTCGGTGGATATGAAAAAAAACTTACCAGCCATCAGATACTTCCTCACATCATATCCAACAGAAGCAGTTTGCCTAAGAAAACTCTTTATGGTATACTGAGTAGAAACATAGGAGCAGGTGTACCCATTTTTCAGGAAGCTATAGCAAAATCTTTGACAAAAAATACTCTTACCCGTGCCCTCCTTTCCCTCCAGAAATACGAGAGACCCATTTGGGAAATATCTTCCAAATCTCTCAGCGAAACCATCCTTTTCACCCTTTCGTTCCAGAATTATTGATTTAACACCAGGCATGTCTATATTCCCCTCCAACTATTTTTATTGTATTGTGAATGTAAATTCATCCTCAACAGCAAGCGGTCCAACTACTCTTAATGTATGATCACCAGATGATATCTCGCTATTGGCCACATATATCTCTGTGACCTCAGACACCTGAATGGAACTGTCTCCAAAATAATAATTTGCTTTTTCTACAATCTCTCCATCTACAAACAGATGAAAAGTGTCATTTGTTGTTACAAGCTTTTTCCCACCGATGTTTTTCAAATAAAAGATATAGTAGTTACCTGAGGTAGGGATGTTATCTGGATCATTTATGATCTCAAAATCTGTGTCAAGCTGCTCCACTAGTCTATCCCCTCTCTCTGATAAACTTGTACTAATGTTTGTAGTAACTGCTACTAGTATACCTGATACTGCACCCGCTACTATGACTGCTGCTATAAAGAATATCACATGCGAACCTGTTAAGCTGAACCCCATATTTACATCTTCACCTCTGTATTTTCAGCCTGTATATTCATAATAATCTGCTATCCCATTGTATGTGATCACCTTTACCCTTTTTACTCCACTTTCCACCAGTGTTGTAGTTGTGATAGTCGCCTCATCCTCCGGATATAAATATAGACTGGAGCCTGTAAACTCATATACTGTTCCATTGATAAGTAGAGTGAAGTCATTTACCTCAAGATTCGTACTCCCTATATTTTCAACTGTTATAATCAGGTAAACCCAATCCTTGTCCTCCTCAGTTCCAACAGTGAGAAACATATTTGGTAGATTAATATTGTAATAAGTTGTTTTTATCCAAGCAGCAGAACGAACGATTTTTGAGATACGCACCTCATCTATGGTTCCATCTATGTAGTATTGATTGTAATGATTTCCTATCCTAAGATCATAGGTTCCAGTGTTTATTGTTCCTGATGATGTTTCTTTTCCTTCTTCGTCGCCATCCACATATATCATTATTTTTTCCGCATCGCTGTCATATACTCCTACTACATAATACCAGCTGTTACTCTCTGGTGTCGTTACTCCATACACCTGTGTAGTTGTTAGTCCTCGGAATTCTGCTCTGAAGACCTTTCCATCACCTATGTTTCCATCATAAATCAGGTTGTAATCAGGCTTAGATAGTATTCCCTGCTCATCATTGTCTGCAGGATCCGTTATTTTCACCCATGCCTCCATTGTTATACTACCTGTTATGTCCAATATGTTGCTGTCTGGTATTGCTACATAGTCTCCATCGTTTAGTTGTCCTTGGAAGCTGTCTGCCCCATCTACTATTCCATCTGCACTCTGATTTGTACCCGCTGTGGCGTTTCCATCATTGTTGTATTGTGTGCTGTCATAGTGTGGGTTGCTTGTTTCGCTTAGATGCTGCACCAGTACAAAATTAGAATCCCATGTGCCTGCAGGGTTTTGTTGGCTGCTGCATGTGGGGTTTCCATAGTAGATGTATATTATGGTATCAACAGTAGCATAAAGGTGTGTAACATTTACCCATGCTATTAGACGCCCGGTACTGCTATCGTACATCTCTATTTCATGATTGAGCTTTATATTGTTTTCATCTACAAATGTTATGTCGTCTCCATCTGACTGGGCTTTATCTTTGAGATCGCTGTCAGTGATATCTACCATAATTGGAAAGTTGGTTAGATCACTGGTAATATATATATGATTTATAGTTATTCTTTTTCTATAGCTCCAATCTGTATCCCACCAGGTCACGTTTGCCCATGTTTTGGTGACACCAGTGATATTTATGTCTGTTTGTACCTGTTCTACAGCTCGGTTTTTCATGTCTTTATAGGAATCATTTATGTCTGATACTGCCGGCAGAATGTTTCCAGTTAGAATCTCTACTGCTAGCAGGATAGAAACACCTATTACCACAGTTGATGCAATGAGTGAGAATCCCATTTCCTAGTGCATCCTCCTCCAAACTAATGATGTATCTTGCATTAATCCCCTCTCATCTCTCTCAATTTACCCCAAGTTTTTTAGGTTATTAAGGGTAATATGGTAATAATTTTTTAATGGAATTAATCTAAGGATTATTTTTCTATGTTTTCTAAATGTAATTTCTTCTTTGCGATTATTGTTTATTTGAAGGGATATGTTTCTAGGCTTTTTGTTATCTTTTCCATCTCTCTGTCTATTTTGTTCATGAAACGTTCATCTAGCTGTTTGCCTTTGAGTTTTTGTATGAATAGTAGTGATTGAATGTGGTCTCGGGTTGGTAGATTAGGTGTTTCTTTTTTTGGTCCATTGTTTTTTTCTTCTGTTATTCCTTTTGAGTATTCGATTAGGCTGAGTCTGACATCGTCGGAGATCCATCCTATGTCTACGTAGTATCCAAGTATTTCTGGTAAATGTTTTTTTCCTACTTTGTCTACTAGGTGTTGAAGCCATTTCATTAGTACAATTATGCTCTCAGGGTCGTTTGGTATTTCTGTAAGTGGTTGTATTTCTTCTTGTAATGTTGTTTTTGTTTCATCTAATGTTTTGATATCTTTTGTTGTAACAGTTTTGATTGTGTTTTCTTTTTTCCATTCTATTTGGTTTTGTTCAATTGTTGTTATCCTGTTTTTTAGTTCTTCAACTGTTTCGACTAGTTTTTTCATGTCCATATATTTTTCTGGCATGGCTGCCGGTGTAGTTGTTTCATCTGTTTTTTTTCTGTTTGTTTCAGTGTTTGTTTCTATAGTTTTATAGTTGGGTATTGTGTTTTTTATTTTTTCTACTAGGGTATAGAGCTGTTTTTTGCTGATTTTTACATTTTTTTCTTTTATTTTTTCTTTTAGTTTGTCTGCTATTTTTTGCGGTAGAATATTTTTGGTAGCTATGTTGGTCAGTTCTTTTTCTAGCTCGTGCTCCTCTAGTGTTTTTTCTTGTTCTCCCATCCCTCATCCACCTATTTTTGTATTCTTAAATTTTTTTCATTTCTTTATTTCTTCTATAAACTCTTCTATTATGTTGTCTATTTTTTGGTCGATTAGTAGTGTTTCGAGTGAGGTGTCTATTATTTTGTTTATGTCCTCATTTGTTAGATCTATGTTTTCGTTTGATGTTGTTTTTTCTATGATGATGTTTTTGTTGTTTTCATATGTTGATGTTGGTATTTGTTTTTCTATGTTGTCTATTGTGTTGTTTATTGCTATACCATTTTTTTCTAATGTTAGCTCCAGGTCGTTTATTCTTGTTTTTAGTTCTTCTACTTCTTTTGTAAAGTTTTCTAGCGCTTCTATTCTTTTTTTGGTGACTTTTGATAATCCTACGAAGGGGTTCATTTGTTCTGATACTATTTCGTATAGACTTACTAGGTCGTCTAGATCTTTTGATAGTGAGTCTATTTTTTCTTTTAATATGTTTATATCTTCTTGGTTTTTCTTTATTTTAAAGTCAAAGTCTTTTAGATTTTGAAGTATGTTTCGCCTTTGTTCTAGTTCTTCTCTTGTGAGTGTTTTTTCTTCTGGGTTAGATGGTGTTTCAGTGTCTTTGTTTTTCTCAGGTTTTGTTTCTATATTTTTTTCTTCTGTTTTTTCAGCGTTTCCTTCTTTTTTTTCTTCAGATGATGTTGTTGTTTCTTCTGTTGGGTTGAATTTGATGATTTTCCTTATATCGTCTTTGTCTTTTTGGGATTGTTGTATTTCGTTTTTGTTGTTACTGCTGCTGGTGGGATTAGAGGTGATATTTTTTTCTTCAGAATCCTCTGGTTTTTTGTCTTCTTCTGTTTTCTCTTCTTTTTTAGGCTCTACAGAATCATCTTTTCCTAGTTTTAATTTTATTCATACCCCTCCTATGTTTTGGACCTTAGTTTGTTTCTTATCCCAGTAGGTAAAAACTGTAATCTCATATTTATACTTTTACTTGGCGTTTTTTTGGTTTTTCTTCATTAAATTTCTTTTTTTTGTGGTTTATACAAAAAGGGATTTCTGCGGATGTGTGTTAGTTTGTCACATTGTGATTTTTAAGTTTTTGTTATTTTTTGATTTTGTAGATTTTTGCGGTTTGGTTTTTCCCCGGGAAACCTTTATATAGTGTTATTTGACAACAGTATACACGGAAACATTTGCCATGGATAGATATGTCATGGTAAATGAAGGAAACGAAAGAAAGGAAGGTGAAAGAAGATGGAAAGAAGGTATATGGAAAGATTTATAGGCAAATACTGCAAAATCGTAACCAAAGAACCCGGGGAAGAAAGAGCCAGCGTAGTCACCGGAACCTTAGAAGATGTCGACTACAAAGACGGTTTTATACTAATAGACTCAAGCCAGGGGCTAGGATGCCTAAGAATAGACACAATAATAGCAATAAAACCCGGGAGAAAAAAACAAATAGAAAAAAGACACAACTATCAAAGAATAGATAAAAAACACAAAAAAGACTTAAAAAACAACGAAAAAGCAATGATTGGTATCGGAACACTAATAGTTTTCATAGCAATGGTGTTAATAGCAGCGGTAGCAGCCAGCGTACTAATACAAACCAGTGAAACACTGCAGCAAAGAGCAAAAACAGTTGGTACACAAACCATACGAGAAGTATCCGCAGGTGTAACAATTGAAGACATCACTGGATACACAAATGCTAATAAGACAAAAATAAACTACCTTGCATTATCTGTAAGACCAAGAGCAGGATCAAAAGATGTAGATCTAAGCCTATGTACATTAACAGTACTATATAACAACCTATCTATTTTAAGACTAAACGAATCACTAGTAGTAGCAGTCAACACAGACAACAAAAGCGTATTCCAAACACCATACACCTCTGGATCAAACATAACACTACTAGAAAAACTCTCAGCAACTGAATTCGGAGTCATAGCAATACATGATCCCGATGGCTCAGTAACAAACACATATGGTATGAACAGTGGAGACAGAGTATATATTGTGATAAACCTAAGCGCTGTGATATCCAACAATGGAAACAACCCATGGTATGAGGGAGGACTGCCACCAAGAGAATCAGTATCCGGGAAGATACAACCAGAGATAGGGATATCTGGAGGATATGACACTACAGCACCTGCAGTCTTTTCAAAAAGAATAGTCGATCTATCCTAAAAAAACAAAAAAACGCATGTCAATATTAAAAAATTTTTTTAACACAATAATATTTTTTCTATCTTCCTTCTGTTTTATTTGTTTAATTCCTGGATTATTGCAATATCTGCCTTCTCACCATTATACACAGTAGGTTTTACACTAATCTTTACAGTTTTTTTATCATACTTTGTTGAAAGCAGAGTCTCATATGTAGAAACATCTTCTCCTTTTAACCTACATAAATAATATTTTTTAACATCATCTAATTTTTCAGGGACAATAAAGTCAAACAAGCTTTTGTCGATAATTTCTTCAACACTATATCCTAATAGATGGATGAATGATTGATTAACCTGTTTTATGATTCCTCTCTGAATAATAGCAGCACTATATGGAATCTCCTCTAGATTGGTATCAGAATAATCCATTATTTTTTCTTTGGAAATAGGTATCTCATTAGAT
Source organism: Thermoplasmata archaeon (assembly GCA_003649715.1). Classification (GTDB taxonomy): domain Archaea; phylum Thermoplasmatota; class E2; order DHVEG-1; family DHVEG-1; genus B82-G9. The sequence continues at coordinate 3,730 of QMSS01000028.1, read as the reverse complement.
AACGGAGTTCCTTCTACATCAGCAGCTATACCTCCTGTTTTTTTGTTAGAAAAAGACATTATCTGATCTCTAAATTCCTGTTCTTGTCTAACAAGTTCTTTTCTTCTTTCTTCTATTTCTTCTTCTAGTTTTTCTAGTTTTTCTCTCCATTTGGAGAACTCTTCCCTTTTTTTGTCAAGATATTCTATTTCTTGTATCAAATGTTTCTCCAGTGTCTCTAAAAGATGTCTACGTTCATCTAAATCATGATCTATCCTGGATTCCATTTCTTTCCATCTACCTCGTTTTGTTAAAAAGCCAGGTAGAGGAAAAATCATTTTTTTACTAGGATTAGTAGTGTTTTTTTTGCTATTTGCTTTTTCAGATATTATTTGCTTGCTAATGTTTTCTGTTTCCTTGGCGGTTTTATTGTTTTTAAGTATTTTGGCTTTAAATTCATTTAAACTCTTATGTAACATCTTGTTTTCTCTCTCCAGTTTCTCGTCCATCTTTTTTTCTAGTTTTTTAAGTTTTTCATTAAACTCCTCACTTATTTTATCTAATGTTTTTTTATATTCGTTTTCTGAATGTTTTCTTTTTGGAATATCCTTTGCTTTTTCTGAGTCAACGTGGTTCTCTTTTTTTCTTTTTCTAAATATTATCTTTTTGTTTCCTAATCTAAACAATATTATTTTGTTTTCTCTTCCATCTTTTTCGTGTTCTTTCAAGATTTTACCTATTAGATATAGATGTTTTTCTGTTTTTTCATTGTTTTTTTTAGTAAGTAAGCTGTTCCATATTATTGGGACTTCCTTGTTTTCGGCGGTTAACCATGGTATTTGGAAGTCTTCAATTTTTTTATTTGATTTAATAGAATCAAAAATTTTTTTCCATTGTTTAGCATATTTTTTTGGTATGAGTAAGTCTGATATGTTTCTGCCTATTACTTTGTTTTTTTTAAAACCAGTTAATATCTCACAATTTTTGCTAAAATAGGTTATTTTTCCATTTTTATTGTTGATACCTATTAAAAGCATATCCTTATACTTATTAGAGTTTGTATTATTTTTTGTGTTTTTCACTTCATCTCCTCTACTTGAAGGATTCATTCTTTCATCAAAAAAACCTTTCTGAGTGTTGTTATTCTCTTTTGCTCTTATTTCTTAGGTGTTTTAAAACTTTTTTGGTTATCTTCCCCTTGGAAGTATTTTAACTATCAACTTTTTTTTGAAAAAACATGTTATGATGAAAAATGTGTCTAATCTTTCCATCTAGGTTTTTCTCTTATCACCTCTAGCTTTAATATGAGATCAATTGATATTGTTGGTAGGCTCTGCAAATAGCCTACTTTGTCATCATATAACAAGATTATTGAGTCATTGGATAAACCCCAGATGTTTTCTTTTATTGAGCGTAGAAATTTGTAGAAATCCTCTAATTCTTCTTCTGTTGGTGTTGAAAAGTTTATAAACTGGGACATCGAGTCTATGACAACAATGTTGGGATTCTGGCTGCCAATGAATTTCATGAGTAACTCCTTCAGCTGTTCCAGGTTGCCTGGTGGTTTTCTGTAGGCGCATTCTGGTGAATCTCTTAATTCAATTAGGAAACCAGAGACGCAGTCAACTACAAATAATTGTTTTGATTTAAGTGGATGCTCTTTTAATGTTTCTTTGATTCTGCTGTAACTGTTTACCAGAGAAATATATAGCATGTGAAGTTGTTCATCGCTTCTTATCTTATTTAAAAAATCTACGATGTCAGAAAACTCTACGGAGTTGTGTATGAGTAGAACTATGCCGTGAAGTTTACCTATTACTTCGTTTGTTTCCTTCATCATTTTTTTCCAATAGTGAACCTGAATTATTTTTTGTTTATCCCGTTCCTGTAGTAAAACCATGTTTTTTTCCCTCCAATTTCCTTTTCGGAAGCATCTGTTTTTTTATTTTGACAAATAGAAAAGATTTTTTTTTCAGATAATTCTTTCTTTTTTTTGAGAGAAGTCTAAAGTTAATGGAATATCTTTTATTTTAGATGCCTGCGGATGCTATCTAATAGCTCGTCAACTTCAAATGGTTTTGTTATGTAATCAACGATTCCCATTTTGTACATCCGCTGTGTTTCTTCTTCGGAGAATCTTACTACCGTGAGGAGTATTATCTTTGGTTTTGTTTCTTTCTCCCTGAGTTTTTCTAGTATTTCTTTAGTTGTCAAACCTGGCATCATGACATCAAGTGTGACTAGATCCGGCTGGAATCCATCAACTTTGTTGAGGAAATCTTCACCGTTTTCTGCTGTGATGGTTTCAAATCCTTCCTTCTGAAGCATGAGATTTATCATTTCTCTTAGATCTGGTTCGTCATCTACAATCATTATTTTTTTCATTTCTTCTTATCTCTCCATCATGTTAGGTTTATATATATGTCCTTTTCCTTAAATCGTTTTCTTTTTCTTCCTTGTCTTCCTCCTCCCTTTCTTTTAGTCCAAATATGTCAACTTCTCTAAATTTACTTTCGAGATCTTGAACTGGTTGTAAAGGAAGTGTGAATTTGAATGTGCTTCCTTGTAATGGTTTGCTTTCGACCCATATTTCTCCACCATGTGAAAGCACGATTCCTCTGCATATAGCTAGTCCAAGCCCTGCTCCTCCATGTTTTCTATCCAGCCCTGAATCGACTTGATAAAATGTGTCAAAAACTTTTTTCTGTTTATCCTTTGGTATGCCTTTACCGAAATCCTGTATCTCAAACAAAACATTGTTTTGTTGTCTTTTGACACGTACATTTACAACAGAGTTGTATGGTGAGAACTTTATTGCATTGTTTATGATGTTTATGATCACCTGTTTTATACGTTGTCTATCGATAACAAGATGTGGAAGATCTCCATGTATTTCCACATTGATTGTTATGTTTTTCTCCTTAGCATGTGTTTTCATGGTTTCAACTACTTCCTCTACCATTTTTTTTACATCTGTCTCTTCTGGGATGAATTTCATTGTTCCTGATTCTAATCTAGAGATATCTAGTATGTCTTGGATGAGGTTGTCTAAACGGTTTATATTTCGTAACACAACATGTAGAGCTTTTTTTTGTTCTTCAGTGATTTCACCTAGTGTTTCTTTTAGAATCATCTGAACGTATCCTTTGATTGCAGACATTGGTGTACGTAGTTCATGGGAGGTAACGTTTAGGAAATCTGATTTAATTTTATCGAGTCTTTTTAGTTTGATGTTTTGTTGTTGGATTTTCATCTGATATTTTTTGAGTGATTCCTCTGCTTTTTTCCGATCTGTGATATCTCTGACTATTCCTATGGCGCACCATTTATCTTTTATTTTGACTGAGGATAAGGATAGCTCAATGGGGAATTCTGTACCGTCCTTCTTTATAGCTGTTAGCTCAAGTGTTTTTCCAACAGCGGTTCCTTCTCCGGTGTCTTTAAATCTACTGAATCCTTTATCATATGCTTCGTGGAAGCTTTTTGGTGCGAGAGTGTAATGCAGGTGTTTTCCAATGATTTCCTCAGCTTTGTATCCAAACATTTTTTCTGCTGCTTTATTCCAGTAACTAATTTTTCCCTCGTTGTCCATCATTATGATGGCATCATATGCCGCTGAGTTAATCATCCTAAACTTTTGTTCACTCTCTTTTAAAGCTTCCTCCATTTTCTTGCGATCGCTGATGTCACGGAAATCCTCTACAATACCAATGATCTCACCATTTTCATCTTTAAATGGTGTAGCAAATTG
>QMSS01000027.1 GCA_003649715.1 Thermoplasmata archaeon | reverse complement strand
TAAGATGCAAATGGGAGGAGAGGACATGGAAAGCCTTGTGTTTTATCCAGCATATGATAGTGATTGCTATACTGATGTTTTTCTCTTTTTTTACTACAGCAGAGAAATATCTATCCAGATCTACTAAATTAGATCAATAGCTGGAATTTTATGTTATATGAAAAAAATGTGAAGCAGTCTATGAAGAAAAATAAGCCGGCATGTCTCTCCATATAATAATCAGCTAATATATGAGTAAAAACATGTTGTCTAACACACATCAATATTTTTAGCTATGCTGTGTTGAACTGAGGTATATGTATTCTAACGTTTTTTTTCCAATAGCATTGTCATCGAAACAGTTTATAAGATCATCAACGTTTTTAAATGGTCGTGATACTATTATCCTTGTTGCTCTTTTTTTACCTATACCAGGGATATTCTCGATTGTCTCCAGAGATGCCTTGTTTATATCTAGGGGATATGGTATTGCGGTGACTGATCTATATCCATGATCGACAACTTTTACATCGATAAATTGATGTAGAGGAAAAACACCTGGTATACCTACCAAGAGGGGGTAGCTACCAATTTGTCTACCAAAAGTGGTTTTTCCCCTATATGTTTCTGTAAAAACATTTTTGAGAACAACGCCCTGTGGGGCTATCCTTCTAAGCATTGTCTGCTCTATTTCTTCACGTACTTTCCTTTTGAAACTATGAAACATTTTTTTGTTTCTTCTAACTATTTTGTTTCCTATTTTAAACATCTTTGTGCCCGGTATTGGTATGAGCTGACGTAAATTGATTCTTCTTAGAAGTAGTCCTGTTTCTAATATTTTTTTCAGAAACTCGTAGTTCAACTCAAAGGTTTTTTTTGTTTCACCATATAGTCCGAAGACAAAATTTAGTCCAGGTAAAAGCTCAGGTAACCCGTTGTATCCTCTATTTGCTCCTACTTCATTTAGTAGTTTTATCGCAGAAAATACTTCCTCAGCTGATGCCTTTAGATTATTCTTTTTTACGACAATGGGGTCAACGCTTTCTACACCAAGAGCAGCAACATCACCTGGGGTATGGTATCTAATAATGATTTTAGCAATCTCTCTGCATTCCTGTGGGTATCTTGCTAAAACACCTGGATTTGCATTATCTATATGAAGTGTTTCTAGATTTGGAGCGATGCATCGTATTCCTTTAAATAGTTTTTCTAATGCCTCCGTATTAGGTTTTGGAAACTCATTTCTATCCGCTTCTTTTGCCATGTAGGAAAAAATACATGGTTGACTGCCAATCCTGAAATGTCTAACACCATTCCTATAAAGAGCTTTGATCTCCTCTAAAACATCTTCAATGGGCCGAAAATCAGGTCTTCCACGGCTTGGTTCACTGCAGAAGGAGCATCCCCCTACGATACTACGTGGGCATCCACGATACGTCTCAATCTCACATATGAGATAGTTGGGAAAGAATGGATGTTGGCTAACCACCTTAGAGCCTATTGCAGCAAATTTTTGAACCGCGTGTGCATCTGATCTACAAAGGGTCGGATCCGTTTTTTCGACATCTAAATTGTTTTTCAGCAGATCGTAAACCACGGTTTCTCCATCTCCCTCTACAAAGAGATCAAAAAGATCGTTGAACAGCAGCTTTGTTTCTCTAATTTTTTCTCCACCTGATAGACCAAAACCACCGTGTCGAGCAGCTGGTCCACACAGAATCTTTAAAGATCCTTGTGTGTCTTTTAAAATATTTTTTAGCTCATAAGGGCTGACAGGAAAACCAGAAAGGTATCGCCCTGGAACTGTTACACCAGCTATAACTATAATCAGATTAGATTCAGCTAGTTTTTTTGAAAGATTTTTATTATTCCTTACCTGATCGATTGTTACATAAAAAATCTGCGCATGTCTATCAAAATGCCATATTGCACCAGCTATGTAACGTGGATATGGGCTTATGTATGGTGGAACACCAAGACATGTAGGCTCATCGACATATCCATCGAGTATAGATACCTTAAGCATAATTTTTTTCAGCAAAAAAATCTTGCTCTAAAAAAACCATTTTTTTCTACGTTTTTCTGGAGGATAAACAGAATTTTTCTGGTATCAGTGATGGTTGTCCTATGTAATCCTCTATCGCAGTGTTGCTTCCATCGAGTAATTGTTTCACAAAAGTTGGAAGGGCAAATGCTGCTTGATGAACCTTCTCATTATAGTACTTTAAGCTATGTTTTTCAACGAAACTCCTTGCTTTTTCGCTATCGAAATCTTTTAATGGATGAATTTTTCCTTTTGAGCAGTAGGAAAAACTCCACATACCAGTTGGATAGGTTGGTATGAAGACAAGATAACAGTACACATTGTTCATACCGAATATTCTACGATAGCAGTTATATAGCTCCTTGAAGACCTTGCTGTTAAAAGTTGGTGATTCGCTCTGTGTTATCATAATTCCATTTTCATTGAGACATCTATATACATTTTTGTAGAACTCCTCTGTGAATAATCCCCCTGCTGGTCCCACAGGATCATTTGAATCCACTATGATCACATCAAAAGAATTATCGTTGCATTCCTTCACATACTTAACACCATCATCTATTACAAGTTGAAGCTTTGGATGATCAAACGCAGATGATAGACTAGGAAGATATTTTCTACTTGCCTCTATAACAGTCTCATCTATCTCTACCATTACCACCTCATCTAGACCATCATGTCTAAGAAGCTCTCGAGCAACACCTCCATCGCCTCCTCCAATAATCAACGCTCTCTTAGGATCAGGATGAGTTAGCATAGGAACATGAGCTATCATCTCATGATAGGCATATTCATCTTTTTCAGTACACATAACCATATGATCAAGAGCCAGCATCCTCCCATATGCATAGGTGTCATAGATTTCAACCTTCTGATATGGAGATTGTTTTCTAAACAATGGATCACCGACATGTCTAAGAGATAATGCAATGTTTTCATCCCTCTCAGTAAACCAGATGTTTCTAGAGACTTTAGGGAATTTCTCATCCCTACCTGCCATATCCCGCGTAGGAGTTTCTATCTCTATTTTTTCCAGTAGATCAAGCTGCCCCCTCCGCATTTCCATAGCCGATCCATGACCTGCTTTAAATGCTTTTTTCAGGAAATCATATGATATCCATGGGTTGATGCTTTCGCCACATGTAAAAACATCTACTGATGCATATCTATACTCTGGCCATGTGTGTATAGAGAGATGACTTTCCTCAATCACAACTACACCAGACACTCCATATGGGGAAAAATGATGGAATGTGGAGTTTATAACAGTGGCACCAGCCTTCTTAGCTGCCTCAACCATGCTTTTCTCTATATGTGTAACATCATTGAGTATAGAAGGCGAGCAGTCATAGAACTCTACTATCACATGTCTACCTAATGCCTCCATACACACTTTCCTCCCTTTTTCAGATCCAAGTAAAGTGGGATTGATCAAGGCAGATCAGATAAGACTTGTTTTATTCAATAGATTTATGTTTCATCCTCAAACATTCATCTGCCTTTTTTATCAATCTCTTACACATTATCCATGATAACCATTTAAATATATCCCCCCATCTTCCAGTCATTATCCCACTATCAATTAGATCAGATCAAATAGAAAATCAATTATTCTTCCACCACTATATCAACTCATCCCCCTAATAGATCCACAAACCTGATGTTTTTTCTCTTCATCTCTTCATTCCTTCTTTCTGCTCTTAGTAAAAAAAGATAAAAATTATCCGGCTAGTATATCCCATATACTTTTATTTTTTAGATCCCTCTAATATATTCTAACATGGTTTTTACAATTTTAACTGATAAACTGATAACTAAATTCCACTTCCCTTTTTATTAAGGTCCCTACAGCATACCACCACTTGCTAGTAGCATAATTGACATACCTGCCAGTAGAGTTATAACCGCAACTATTAACTCAACAAACCATATTATTTTTCTACAATAAACATATTTTGATATGACTGGCTGGGGACATGAAATACTTGTTTCATCCTTCCGCTCGATTATACATCCCATAAAACATCACATCCAAAAACAAATTTTTTTATTTCAATACTAATTAACTTTGCTGTACAATCGTTACCAAAATTTAATCTACCAGAAAACACTCATTACCATCATAATCCGGTTGTTTCAGATTAAAAAACATTTTTCTCTTTCAAAATAATCCTACCTAATCCTATCTTTGGATAAACATTTTTCTCATAAAATCAATCTACATAGAGTTTCTTCTCCATAATTTTTTGCCCAGCTCATATTTAAAAGCCCCATCCGTTCATCTGGAGAAATTTTAACATTTTGACATAATCACACGACATATTTAAATAAATGTTTTTTCAAAAATTTTAGAATTAGCGGTGAAGTGAAAGGTGGGAAAAACAAACGATAAAAGAAAGATACTGATATTCATCCTTACATTGATACTTACAATGCATATCACAGCTTCTACTAGTTATGCAGAAAATGATGATACTACATCATCAGAAAAACAAGAGCCATATAAATCACAGCAGCAAGAACCCTTAGACAACTTTAGTTATGCCTCTAACGTCTCTAGCAGCACAGAATATAATGATACTACAAAATCAGAATCCAAAAAATGCACACATGCCTCATCACTCTCTCATTCCAAGTACATCGTGCTGGCATCAGAGACCATAAAAACAGAAGAAAAAAGACTCAGCATCTCCCCATCAATAGCCAAGAATTATATCCGTATCTCAGTTTCATCTAATGGCAAACCTGTTGCAAATGCCAACGTGTCCTTGATGAACAACAATTATTCAACAGATGACTCCGGAGCAGTCTCCATCCCCCTCCCACCTGTTGCACATAATAATTCATATCTTCTGATAACTGCAAGTAAAGAGGGATATAAAAGAGGGGCTAAATGGCTTCATATGACAAACGACAACCTCTATCTAGATAAACTTCTAACTCTTATACTATACAAGATTAGCGGCAACGGACGACTTATCAATCTTCTCATCAAAATAAACTCAGGAGAATTATAAAGAACCAGCTCAGATATTATAATATGCTAAAATCTCATGTTATTCTAGATATTTTTAACAAATATTTTTTTTGAACAATGGAATAACTATTTCTAGAAAGCAGAGATAGATTCCTAACACCCATTATTCCTTTAAAATCAGAAATCAGGCTGCTTTAAGAAATCTCATGACAGAAATATTTTCTTTGAAAATGGAAAAAATTAATTGAAATACTTTTTGTGTCCCCCCGGTGGCAGATATTAATATTTTATTAGATCTTAATTTGAACACTAAGAGGATGATTAAACTAAGAGATATGGAGTAAGTAAGAAGCATGCTGAGGGCGGGTACAGCGGATCTACCCCTGCATCCGGGTAGGGCACCAAGATGGTTGTTTAGAAGGATGGTATTGCTCTCCAAAGCAATCATAGATGTTATATCATATGAGTATGGCAATGACGAGTTTTTAAAAAGAATCTCCGACCCGTTTTGGTTTCAGGCCTTCTCATGTGTACTTGGATTTGACTATCATTCCAGTGGTACTACTACAGTCACCTGTGGTGCATTAAAGGAGGCGATTGATCCTTTACAGCATGGATTTGCTGTGACTGGTGGTAAAGGAAAAACATCTAGAAAAACACTTCTGGAAATCGAAAAAATCAGTGAATCATATAATCTTACAACAGCCACCATAGATAGACTTAAATATTCTAGCAGAATGGCTGCAAAAATAGACAACGCAGCTATACAGGATGGATACAATCTTTATCATCATGTTTTCATTTTTTCTGAAAATGGAAAATGGGTTGTTATACAGCAAGGAATGAATCATCAGAGTAACTATGCAAGAAGGTATCATTGGTTTTCAGAAAAGATGAGTAGTTTTGTGTATGAGCCGCATAATGCAATAGTTGGAGAAGTTTTTCAAAAAAAGGTACTTGATATGACAGCAAAGCAGAGCAAGCCTGCTCAAAAAATATCTGTCGACTTGGTCAATGACAACCCTGTTCATCTTAGAAGAGACTGGATTAGGCTAACACGTCCATATAATCAGAAAACATTGGACAATTGGAGTTATCCTGATTGGAATAACGAAGCAGTCAACAACATTGAATATCTAAGAATGCCACGTAGCATAAATTGGAGTAAGATGAGGGAGATATATGATTTCCAGCCGAAAAACTACGAGGAACTACTTTCAATAAAAGGAGTTGGTTCTAACACAGTTAGAGCATTGGCTCTTATCTCTGAGCTCGTGTATGGCGAAAAACCATCTTGGAAGGACCCTGTAAAGTATTCCTTTGCAGTTGGCGGGAAAGATGGCGTACCATTTCCTGTTGATAGAAAGGCAATGGACGAAGCCATAGAGATGATAGAAGCTGGCGTTCAACAGGCTAGGATAGGGGATAAGGAAAAAATAACTGCTTTGAGAAGATTAAAACAGTTTATACCTAAAACAAAATAACACCTTCCTCTCCACTATTGTTTTTTCTCCTCCATTCTTTCTTTGTTGGACAAAAAACTTTTTTTATCATCAAAAACATATTATAATCTGTTTATGATGATAGGAAACATGAAAAAAGCAATCCATGTTTTTTATATATTGAAGGGGTGATAAAAGCGATTAGGCTTATCGGTCATCTATCACAAATCATAGTAAAGATACTTCTCATACTTCTAGTAATTTGCTTTTTTATCTCACCTAGTCTGATACAAAATGCTTATTCAGTAGGAAAGCATATTGATGAGTCTCAAAAAATCGTGGCCATGGTTTCTAGAGAGATAGAGATATCACCTGGCTCCGACTATTATATCAGGTTTTTTCCAGAAAACCTGTCGTTATACGAAAAAAAGATCACCCCATATTCATCTAATTTGTCTGATAGGATTAAATATGCCATAGCCAAATCACCATGCTGGATCCAGAGAGATCTAACCAGACAGTTTCATGCAGTCAATGGAGATAGATATGCAGATCTGATATTGAACACAAATAGGAGATATGTGGATGAAATAGCTTTTTCAATAGCCTGTTCCTCTCTGGGAGACGTTCCGCCAGTAGATGTTGTTAGAGACAATGTTTTCAGTCTGTATAAAAACGATAAACAGCTTCAGTATGCTAATATAGTAGACTATGATGGGGAGATGGGAAACTATTATTCTACCATACAATACCGTGTAGTTGAGAACGATACAGAAAAACAGTTGGAATACCCCAGAGATGTTTACTACTGGAATGTTGTGCATCCAGAAGTTGCAAGTGAAAAAGCCATCTATGTTTACAACAGGTTTTGGCGTGAGTATCTGTTTGATCACAACGACCTTGGATACCCACTTCTAAGAGAAAAACTAGCGGATATACGCTATCTATGGGACGGTGAATCCTATTTTCAACCTAACCATCGGCTTTGGAAATGGAGTATGAGGTATCATCCAACAGCAGTTGAAGCTATAAGCTACTGGATTGGAAAAACAGTTCCAATGGAGGCCTATGGCAGCAGACCTGGTCAACCCAATGTGATTGCCCATGAGCACAATGGATGGTGCGGTGAACTCCAAAGAATAGCAGTGGCGGCATTGCGAACAGCGCTTATACCCACAGTTGGTGTTTGTAACTATGGTGAGGATCATGTATGGAGAGAGTTTTATGAACGTGGATGGCATCAGAATGACAACTGGTGGTCTCATACTGGTGGAACTGTGGATAAACCATATGTCTACACAGATGTCTGGAAAAAAAACATGTCCTCCATATTTGCATGGAAGGGAGATGACTCCATCTATGACGTCACATCTAGATACATGCATCCAGAAGACCTAGTAAAAATAGATTTTGTTGTCCTAGACAGACATCTTCAACCTGCCGATGGTGCAAGGATAACAGTGTTTGTAACAGGGCCAAGGGATATAACATGGCTGAAAAACCGGATATGGGGAAAAATCGAGAAAATATGGAATAGTCTACCTCAGTGGATCAAGGGAAAAATACTTCAGACATTGTATACCCAGCTGGAAAAAATGTACAGCCGGATACCAGACACAATCAACAGTCTTATACCTAGTATTTGGAACTACACAGATATGAATGGAAGATGCAGTTTCGAGCTTGGCAGAAACCGAAGCTACATTTTCATCATACAACAAGGCAATCTAAAAAAACCCTGGAGACTAGCAGAGCACAATACTATCAGGGTTTTACACAAACCAAAAGACGCAACATTCCACATAGTTTTTCCATTCCTATATCATAGAATCCAAAAACATGACGAAAAAATCATGCCTAACGGAAAACTTCTCTTCAACATCTCATTCAACACAGTATCGTATCAGCTGCAGAGTAGCATACTAACAGATGATATAGGAAAATATGATAGAAAAGGAAAAGTAGAGTTTTTTGTTGTAGATGAAAATAATTTCAGGAAATACAAAAATGGAGAGAGGTTCACATGCTACAGCTACATGATAGAGCAGAAAAAAAACCTCAGCATCAATGCATCTGAAAACAGATGGTATCTAGTGTTTAGAAACCCTGGTTATCATAGCAGGATAATACTGGATTTATCAGTAGAGGTTAGAACAGCAACAAACACATGTCATGTACAGATAGTCTCACCAGAAACCACTATTTTTGACAGACCTATTTTTAATGTTGGAGACCAAATCACTGTCACAGGTGTGGCAACTAATGATATCCTCCTCTACATAAACAACGCATCCTATGAAATAGATGTTGATCACTACAGATGGAAATATAAATGGAACACCACTGGTTTACAACCAGGTGATTACACCATTACCGCCATATGCGGAAATGCAGAAAATCATATCTCTGTTAAACTAATAGACACCATTCCACCTGAGATAAAAATAGACACACCAAAAAACATGGAGATACTACAAAAAAATGAGATCATAAAAATCAGTGGCCATGCATATGATAATGTAGGCATAAAAAGAGTTGAAGTATCATTAGATGACCTGGGATGGAGAGAAGCCAACGGCACATCCAATTGGCATATACAATGGAATACAACAAACAACATCACACTGGGAAAACACATTATATCAGCTAGGGTGTTTGACATCCTAAACAAAACATCTACTGATAGTATATACATTGTCATAAATGAGAGTGGGCACAATTGGGGTCCAGAGATAAACAATTTCTATCATCAACCAGAACAACCAACAAACATTAGTAATATAGTGATCTATGCAAATGTAACCAGCAGCAGCCCATTTAACATTTCCAAAGTGATTTTGCATTGGAATAACACCATCGATGTTGTTGTTGCCAGAAATAAAACAATGTACAGATATGGTGACAACCCGGCTCAGAGCCGACATGAGGAGGACCCGCTGAGAAATCTGTCGAACAACCCAGTTTTCGGACTAGAACTTGGAGAGTTACCCAGTGGCAGCAACATAACATACTGGATTACAGCCTACGATACTGCAAACAATATTAGAATATCAGATAGAAAATCCTTCACAGTAAAAGAATAATCAATAAGAACATTTTTTCCTGCCACCCATAATTATTCGATCCATAAAAAATGTTTTTCCGGCAGTAAAAAAATATTCATGCTACAACCAACCGCATATTTTTTAAAATCCTTTTTTCTATAAAACAATAAATTGCCAATATATGTACCAGGACAATTAAACCTGAACACAAACCGTGGTAGAAAAACTATAGAAGATGATCACATATGGACAAAAAAAATTTAGACACATTATTTTGTTTTTTGCTACTAATCACAATCATTATTTTACTTGCTGGATGCACCAAGAATGTTAAAGGTAACAGGATAGCGGTGATAGACACAACTATGGGTACAATAAAAATCATACTATATGAAGACAAAGTACCAAAAACAACCGAGAATTTTATCAGACTCGCAGAAAACGGTTTCTACAACGGCCTAGTATTCCATAGAGTAATAAAAGATTTTGTGATACAAGGAGGAGGTTTCTATCCAAATGGAACACAAAAACACAGTCCATATGGCCCAATAAAACTCGAGATTCACCCAGACCTAACACACGAAGACGGAGCTGTCGCCATGGCAAGAACTCCTGATCCAGACAGTGCTACAAGCCAGTTCTACATATGCGATGGACCACAACATTTTTTAGATGGAAACTATGCAGTGTTTGGAAAAGTAGTTGAAGGAATAGATGTGGTTAAAACCATTGCATCAGTAAACACCACAATGAGATATGGTATGGAAAACTGGCCGGTTGAGGACATAATAATAAACAGTATAACAATAGAAACAATGAAAAAATAGGAAAACCAATAAAAAACCCATTTTCTATAACGCATACCCGTGATAATTTTTTATGTCCATACTATCTGATGCTGATATTCAAAATGCTGTACAAAAAGGGTTGCTCAGCATAGAACCATTTGATCCCAGAAATCTCACTCCAAATGGCTATGATCTATCTATCGACGAAATCTATGTTAAAAAACTGAACAAGCATGTTAGAAATGGAGGGATAAGGATCCCGCCATTGACATGGTTTGCTGTTAGCACCAAAGAATTTATCAAAATACCTCCTCAGCTTTCTGCACAGCTATGGATCCGATCAAGCTATGCCAGAATAGGCGTATTGTCGAGCTTCGGAAAAGTAGATGCTGGTTTCCACGGAACACTCACCATCAGCTGTTTTAACTCCAACGATGAGGAAATAGAACTCCTCGTCGGTGAGCGTTTCTGTCAAATAGTTTTTGAGCACCTATCTAGCATACCCGAGGTGCTTTATGATAAACGATCTGGTCAATATCATAACCAACGTGGCATAACATTAAAAAAATAAACCATTATGGTAGTTACAACCATCCTGCTATAAAATGTTTTACCGACTTTTTTTCATTACAAAAATTGGCACAAACTTTTTCTTCCCTCTTCTTGTGTTTTTTCTGTCTCCCCAGGGGTCTTCTTCAATTCCGTTCTTTCCCCATCTTTTTTTGTGACTTTATGCAAATTTTTTTTTTGGAATCATGCTATTTTGCTAACACAAAAAATCTTCAAAGTATTTGTTTGATGTTTTTTATGATAGTATTTTTCTGGCAAATGTTAGATATCCTGTGTGTCCAAGCATATCGAAGCTTGGTCTTGTACCATGTTTAGATACAACCATCTCTCTCTGCAGGTTTTCAAATGTTTTAATCTCAATAAAGCCATGTTTCCATATCTCATGAACTGTTTTTTCAACTTGGGATATGAGTGGTGAGTAGGAGCAGAGATATCCACCTGTTTTCAATGCCTTCCATGCATGTTTTACTGCATCCCATGGGTTTGGTATGTCCAATACCACAGCATCAAGCTCTTTTTCATCGATGTCAAGTGTTACATCTTTAAGCTTGGCTGTTACATATTCCTCCAACCCAGCGTTTCTAATGTTTTTCATGGCATGTTCTATGAAATCTCTTCTAATATCGTATGATATTACTCGTCCAGTTGGAGCCACTGTGTTTGCTAATGCTATGGTGAGTGAGCCTGAACCGATTCCTGCTTCTAGAACTATGTTTCCATGTTCTATGGAGCAGTTGAGTATTATCTGCGCTGCATCCTTTGGAAGTATTATCTGAGCATGGCGTTTTAATGCCTGCATTTTGTCTGTCAATAATGGTTTTAAAATCCAGAATTTTTTGTCTCCAATCTCTATCTGTTTTCCATATTCAGCTCCAACTAGTATGCCTGGGTCTAAAACACCGATTCCTCTGATTTTACCTGCTTTTTCTAGCGTGTTGACTATAAATTTCTTATAGTTTTTATCGATCAGAACGACCCGGTCTCCCTTTTCTACAGTTTTCATACCAGGTTTACCTCCATGAGACTGGATGTGTCAGTGGGATGTTATCTGTTAGAGATCCGAAGCTAAGATTTTCGATTTCAAGCTGGTCATACCAGACTTCTCTGCATCTGCATTCTAGTTTGTCAAATACTTCTTCTTTTTGATTCAATGAGAAAGAAGCTATTGCGCTGAGAAATCTGCGGTCACATCTTCCACAATTATGTGCTCCTCTCTTTTTTCCTCCGCCTGCAACATCACATTTTATCCTAACATCATCCTTTACTAATTTTTTACATTTTTTTAGTATCTCAGCTATGCTCCATAGCCATGGTGGTCGATACTCATTGCGTCTCCATAGATATTCAACAACTGTGTTACGCTGAACATTTACAGGGTTGAAGGATATTGTATCTGTACAGTCCATGATTTTTTTAACACTAGATATGCTGTCCAGAATAGATTCTTTTTCTGTCAAAAAAGGTGGTTTTATTAGTAGATATGTTTTTAGTCTGAAATCATTTTTTTTCACCATATCAGCAGCTTTTTTGTAATCATCCAATGTAAAACCCTTGTTGATGGAATATTTTCTAACAAAATCATTAGCGGTTTCTAAACCAATGCTTATCTCCAGAAGCTTTGTTCTAAAAATTTTTTTTATGTCCTCTAGTTGGTCATATGATACATATTCTGGTCTTGTCTCAACAGATACCATCTCCACAGTGGTTTTCGTGAGTGTCTGCAGAATCTTTTTTCTAACTACTGGCTTTATTTCCTGATTATCTAGGAAGCTACCTGATGTATATATTTTTACAATCTTCTCTCCATTGTATTGCTCCATTGCTGTTTCGAATTGTCTAAAGAGATCTTCTTCAGATAGTTTTTTCCATGTACTTTCATTGAAATATCCACACATTGTGCATCCATGGTTTAAAGCCCAACTGCAGCCCCTGGTTTTTAAAACAATCACGAATGCATCTACTATTCTGTTGTCTAAAAAGTCTTTTTCAGACCAGCATCTAGCTGGCCTTGTATGATCCCCTGGTTTTGGAACAAAGTTTTTCTTCAGCCATCTGCAAAAATTTGATAGTTCTTCCATATATAGTTGTTTTCTCATTTGTAGCTTTCTTTCTCAGCTTTTATCATTTTTTTGTTTTCTTCTTCTGCTGCTGTTTCCAGGTATGTTTTAAAATCAGAGCAACCATTATCAGAGCTACAGCAAATGTTAATATTTCAAAACCTGGTGTTGCAATAGGTCTGTATACCGGTAGTCTTATCTCCGGTGGTTTTTCCTCGCCAATCCCCTCTCCAGTGAGTTGGAAATAGTATGTTGCTGAGTCCACCACTGTGTTTTTAAACTGCTTATTTAGATTTTTGAAATAATGGATCACATCTGCATATACCTTTACTGTCACATTCTTGTTGCCACTGGGCCACCCTTGAAACTTGGGATATGTCTCATAGAAGTCACTGTCTCTAGGTTTGCTTACATTAATCTCCATGCCATC
>QMSS01000026.1 GCA_003649715.1 Thermoplasmata archaeon | reverse complement strand
CATAGTTGTATATAGCTATGTATACTTGATGATAAAAACTATCTGAGGGTCTTACCTTGAATTGTGTCACCTTTAGAGAAAAATGATCAAAAAATTGGAGGATTTAGGAGGGGGAAAACAATTGAGCAAAATAGCTGCCTATGAGTTAGCTAAAAAACAAAAAGAAATCTCGGTAGCAGAGTTCTTCGAACGGAACAAACATATACTAGGTTTTGGTAACCCAACAAGAGCATTAATAACCAGTGTAAAAGAAGGAGTTGATAACAGCCTGGATGCATGTGAAGAAGTAGGCATTCTACCAGATATCAATGTTGAGATAAGGAATCACGAAGATGGTGAATGTAAAATCATTGTAGAAGACAATGGGCCAGGTATCATAAAACAACAAATACCTCACATCTTCGGAAGACTGCTGTACGGCTCACGCTTCCATGCTATAAGACAAAGCAGAGGACAACAGGGAATAGGCATATCAGCCGTGGTTCTATATGGGCAACTAACTACAGGTAAACACACCAGGATCATATCAAAAATAAAAGAAGATAGACCTGCAGTTGTCATGGAGCTAGCAATTGACACAAACAAAAACCGTCCTGAGATACTAAATGAAGATATAATACATTGGGACAAACCCACTGGAACACGTATAGAGGTAAACATTGTAGCAGATTATACGCGTGGCAGACGATTTGTCTACGACTATCTGCAGAGTACCTCCATAGTAAACCCACATGCACAGATAGTTTTCAGAGAACCCGACGGAACAAAACATGTTTTTGAGCGAACTACAGATATACTTCCCAGAAAAAGCGTGGAGATAAAGCCGCATCCACATGGAATCGAACTTGGAACACTTATAAAAATGGCTAAACACACAAACAGCAGAAAACTCTCAGCATTTCTAAAAAAAGAGTTCAGCAGCATGGGAGAAAGAACCACCAATGCAGTATGCGAAACTGCTCAGTTAGACAAAAACCTTGATCCTAAAAAAATGACAAGAGAACAATTTCTGGCATTACACCAGGCATTCAAAAAAGTAAAGATAATGGCTCCATCCACCGACTGCCTGTCGCCCATAGGCGAAACACTCATCAAAAGAAGTCTAAAACATGAAACAAAGGATATCTCCCCAGAGTTTATCGTCACAGCCACACGTCCACCATCAGTATACTCAGGCAACCCCTTCCAAGTAGAAGTAGGTGTTGTCTATGGAGGAAGCCTGCCGAAGGACAAACCGGTTAAACTACTACGTTTTGCCAACAGAGTACCCCTACTATACCAGCAGGGAGACTGTGTCTCTACATCTGCGATATCAGACATCGACTGGCGTAGATATGGTCTAGAACAACCTAATGGAAAGGGAATACCGATTGGCCCCGCCATATTCCTAACACATGTGTCATCCACACTCATACCCTTCACCTCTGAAAGCAAAGAGGCTATAGCAGACATACCTGAGATTGAAAACGAAATAAAATTAGCGTTCAGAGAATGCGCACGTAAAATGCAGAGCCACATACACAAAAAAGTACGTAGAGCAAAGACACGAGAAAAATTCGAGCTCATCACAAAAATCCTACCTGAAATAGCAAAAAAATCAGCAGGCATGCTAAACAAGCCCATACCTATACTTGATAACATCATCACAAAAATCATGGATGTTGTATGGATAGAAGATCTCATCGAATACGAGAAGATAATAAATCCAGAAAAACATCATCCAACACAAACAACATTACCATCAGCAGATACACATCCAATAGATAGAGAACGAGAACCAGGATACATCACCAAAAGCACAATCATGATAGTAAACTACAAACGTAAACCGCAAAGATTCAACCTCTACGCAGTAATACCAGAAGACGCAGTTGTGGGAACAGTAACTCCTAAACCAGTGAAAATAACAAAAAACTACATAAAATGGAGACTAGACACAATACCACCAGCAAACAAGGTAGACGTATACTTCGAACTAGCAGGCCTAAACAAAGGAGACTTTGACGAAAACGACCTGTATGTAGAGAACATTAACCCCGCTTATGTTATAGGCGCAGACAAATGGGAGGGAGAATAGAAAAACATGATGCGTGACTACACACATGTGATAGAAAAACTAGATGGTATAGCAGCAAAGATCTACAATGACCTCATAAACAACGAAATACCATTCATAAGACTGCCAACACGTGCCAAATCAAACATAAGATTTGATGAAAAACTAAATGTATGGAAATACGGCAAAAACACTGCCGAACGCTCAGCTAAATCCCTAGACGGAGCCAACATGCTTCTCAGAACAATGTACATGATAGAATTCATAAAAAGCATGATAAAAACCAACAAATCATCTACACTAAGAGAAATGTACTACATATCTGAGGGATGGAACCTAGCAAAATTCAACTCACAACAAGAATCAGACCTACTTGCAGAAGACCTAGAAGTCATAACCAGATGCATGAGAGAAGACTTCAAACTCCGACCAGAAGAGGACGGAGCAAGAATAATAGGAGACATCACCATCGAAGAAGTAACACGAAATGGCACCAAAAAAAAGATACACTGTCAAGATGATGTAGGCGATGCAGGATACTCCATACCATACAATGTAGAACCAGAAAAAATATCATTCAAAAATGTAAACGCAGACTTTATACTAGCAATAGAAACTGGTGGTATGTTCGACAGATTAGCTGAAAACAACTTTGATGAAACACACAATGCTATACTGATTCATCTAAAAGGACAACCCGCGCGATCAACTAGAAGATTCATCAAAAGATTAAACGAAGAAAAAAACCTACCTGTCCTAGTTTTCACAGACTGCGATCCATGGAGCTATCGGATTTTCGCTAGTATAGCATATGGCGCCATAAAAACAGCACATATATCAGAGTACCTAGCAACACCGGCATCACAGTTTCTAGGAGTCACACCATCAGACATCGAAAACTACAAGCTACCCACCGACAAACTCACAAAAGAAGACATAAAAGCTCTAAAAAGCGAATTAGCAGATCCCAGATTCCAAGACCCCTTCTGGAAACACGAAATAAAACTACAGCTAAATCTTGGTAAAAAATCAGAACAACAAGCACTTGCAAAATATGGGCTGGACTATGTAACGGACACCTATCTACCAGAAAAACTAGCTGAAGTGGGGATATACAAAAAATAAACTAAAATCAATGTTTTTTTCAGTCAATCCTTTTCCTCTTCCATATCTCCTTAGCAGAGACAATAAGAGTTCTCAAACGCAGCACATTGTCATCATCGATAGGGATATAGGTTCTACTGAAAACACCCCCCTTAGCAGTCTCAGGATAGGTATAAACATGTAGTTTCCGTCCTCTGTAAAACATGGGCTGAGGTTTTTCTTTCTCACGTCTCTCTCTCTTAACAATCTGGATATGAAAAAGGAAAACTATCTCCAATATTATAAAAAAACATGTTAGAACAATGGATGAAAGTATCCAGTTGTCCATGGTCATAAAAGCCCAGTTATATCCCATACCCAGAAAATAAACACTTATGACAACAAAAAAAACCCAGACGACGTAGATAAGAGAGAGTATCAGTATCAGTTTTGACCATCTCACATATTTTGATTTAAGCCTGAGTTCCTCTTCGTCTAACTTTTTGATATGATATTTATCTTCTTCAACCATGACATTGCCCATTCAAATATGTTATATCCATGTGTTCTTAAAAGTTTCTATTGTTAAAAATTTTAGGTTAAATGAGAAAAGAGTGGTACTTAAAAATTTTTTGAGAGGCAATCTTTTTTCTAATCTATTTTTTTGCTCAAAAATCCAACTAGTTTTTCTAATGCCTTGCCTCGGTGTGACCAAGTATTTTTTTCATCCAGAGTCATCTGAGCAAAGGTCTTTGTGGCTTTATCAGGGATAAATATTGGATCATACCCAAACCCATTTTTCCCCTTCTCAGAAATGCTGATTTTTCCATAGATCTCTCCTTTAAACAGCATAGATTTTTTACCTGGTTCCTTATAGCCATATACTGATCTAAAAACTGCTGTTCGTCTCCCCATACCTGTTTTATCTAAAAGCTTTAGAATACCTTGACATCCTATGGTATGATATACATATGAGGAGTAAACACCAGGGAATCCATTCAGCTTGTTTATGAAGAGACCTGCATCTTCTATGATGAAGCTGTGCGGAAAGATTTTTTCTAGATACTGTATTCCATATTGTACAACCTCCTCCAATGTATCTACCTGAATCTCAGGGTATCCTAGGTTTTTTTGAAACAGTTTTATGCCTAATGGTTCTATTTTTTGTTTTGCCTCAATAAACTTTCCTCTGTTACTAGTTATGAAGTATAGTTTTTTCATCTTCTATACCTTCCTCTTCTGACTATGTCCTCTATCTTTTTAACAACAAGTTTGACATCTCCTTTGAACTCCTTTTTATATCCATCAAGTACGTAGTTGAAACATTTGGGGTAACGGGCATGTGTTGAGTTGAATGCCTCCATTAGAACGTGTAGATCCACACCTTTTGCCTCTATTTCTCCATCCTTGCATCCTAGTCCAAAATCGATGAAATGTATTCTACTGTTTTTGAGTATCATGTTTGAGGTTGTTATGTCTCCATGTATGATATCATTGTTGTGAAGTTTTGCTATGCTTTCTCCAATCATTCTACAGATTTTTTTTCGTTCCTTTTCATCTACATCTTCTATTATGTCCTTTATTCGTTTGCCATCTAAGTATTCCATGGTGATGACGCCGTTTTCTAGGTCGATATCATATATTATTGGGACTGCTACGCCATGTGTTCGTGCCTCTGTCATAAGTCTTGCTTCTTCCTTTGTTCTGTAGGATATTAGGAGTGTATCGATTTCTTTTATCCGATATTTCTTGGGTATCCTTTTTTTTTGAACAACCTTTATGTTCATGAACTCTGAAAGGAGGATTTCAGCTTCAGCTCCCCTATATATCATTTTTTTTTCAGTCACGCCAGCTCACATCCACCCTGTCTGTTCTAAAACGTTGATCAATATGGCTGTTTTCAACATTCATTCTTATTCCGCTTTTGTACATTAGAAGTCCAAGCCATGCTATCATGGCTCCATTGTCGACACATAGATCGTGTGATGGTACAAAAAAATGTGCATCTCTCTCCTGTGCCATAGTTTTTACCATTTCACGTAGTCTTTTGTTGCAGGCTACTCCTCCTCCTAGCAAAACCTCATCTTTTTCTGTGTGAGCCATTGCTCTTTCTGTTACCTCTGTCAATGCAGCGAAGGTGGTCTCCTGAATGGAGTAACATATGTCCTCAATTTTTTTTCCATGTTTTACATATTGTTCTGCAGCTGTCAGTAAACCTGAAAATGCAATGTCCATACCCTTTATCGAATAGGGAAGTTCTAGGTACTGTTTTCCTTTTTCCGCTAGTTTTTCAATCTTTGGTCCGCAGGGAAAATCCAATCCAATGTATCTTCCAAACTTGTCGAGGCAGTTACCTATGCCGATGTCCAGAGTTTCGCCGAATACTCGGTATTTTCCTTCTGCGAATGCTATGACTTGTGTGTTTGCTCCTGATACATAGAGCAAAACAGGATCTCTGCATTTTTCTATTGTTCCACGTCCTATTTCAAGATGAGCAACGCAATGGTTGACACCCATGATTGGTTTGTTCAGTGATAGTGATAGAGCCCGTGCTGCTGTGGCAGCTGTTCTGAGACACGGCCCGAGTCCAGGTCCTTTTGAAAATGCGACTAGGTCTATATCTGCATACTCGATATCTGCTTTTTTAATGGATTCTTTGATGAGATCAGCCACATATGTGGCATGATGATTAGCTGCTTCACGGGGATGTATGCCACCACCATGTTTTGGTTTATAGATCTTTATTACGTTAGACAGAATATGGCATCTTCCATTTATGTCTTCTACTAGGCCTATTCCGATGGTATGAGCTGTTCCCTCTATGCCAAGGCAGATCATAAGTAGCTGAGAAGATGTAAACAGATTTCATATAGAAATAGGATTTGGTTGAAAAAGAGATAACGGCTTAGATTGAAAAACTGAGTAGTAAATCCTCAACCCTTTTGGTATCTAATTTTTTGCTTGGGGGATACAAAAATGTTTGTGACTATGAGGATGGGCTAGCTTTGAGATGATTACCAAAAATGTGGAGTAGATTCTGTCAGTATAATAATCCCATATGATCCAGTTTTCGAGGCTTATTTAATGTTCTATTTTTTTCTTTTCTTCATTAATTCCAAGCCATGCTGTCAACACACACATCGGTCCAAGAAATAAAAATACAACACCTAATACTGCAATATTTGGAATAAAAGGAATAAAAATAAATGAAATAGCTCCAATTACAATCATTATACCTCCAATTCTTAAAAGTATTGAATATTCTTTTAATCGAACTTCTGCTCCAGAACGGATATTTTCAGTAGATTTCAGTTCAGCAGGAAGCCATCCTAATTCATCATTAATTATAATATTGTTGAATTTTATTGCATGTTGAGCCAAATTGATAAATAATTCTCTCAGTTGTGAATATCGAAATTTTGTGGTTTTTATTTTAAATGTTTTACTTCTCGTTTTGATTATAACCACACCATAATTGTATACAATCGTGGATAAAGTACTGAAGAAAGTAATGGTATTTCTTATCTCTTCAATTTTATCCCAAGGAATATGGTTTTCGTTATTTCCCCTGATGATCATTATCTCCTTTTCATTAACTTTGATTGTTAACAATGATAGATTTACAATACCTGCAATTAGCGAAATGATTCCAAAGATGAAGAACATAGGGGGTAAGTATTCAATGAATGGTGTTTCGATCTGCCATTTTGCAGTGAATAACAGATAAGCTCCCCAGAGGAATATACCTGCAAATATCATGAAAAAGATTGTTTTAGTGATGAGTGTGTTTGAAGGTCTACCATCTGTATGGGTGGATAATTCATAGTTCGATATAGAACTTATCATTTTCTCACTCATTTCTAGATTTGACTTATTTCTTTTAAATACTCTACCAAATATGCGGAACATTAAATTCTAGGATCCGATAAATATGTGAATCTAAATATCATGTAAAAATAAATTTTTTTATCTAATTCCTATCTCAACATGTGTACTGTTGATCCTCCATTTTTTTACCAGCTGCCCAGTGGGTTTTTCAACAAAGGATATGGTTTTTGATCTTGTTTCTTCTCTAATGTAGTTTTCCCATTGCTGTAGGGCTTTTTCATGTTTCTTATCAACATTGATTTCTGTTGTGATCTGGTCTTCTACATCTAGGTTTATCTCTTTCCTCATAGACTGTATTCTTCGTATGATCTCTCTTGCAAAGCCTTCTGCTTCTAACTCAGGTGTCATTGTTGTATCTAAAAGTAAAGTTATGTTGTCTAGGTCTGCTCGTAGAATACCTGGTTTTTCTTCCTCGATTACTTCAAAATCATCTAATGTTAGTTTTATCTTTTCATCGTCTATACTTATTGTGATTTCCTTGTTTTTTATGAGTCTGTTGTACAGTTTGTTTTTGTCCATTGAGTTTATTTTGTCTATGACTTTTTTGGTTTTGTCTTTTAGCCGTGGGCCCAGATGTGAGTAGTTTGGTTTGATGTTTTTTATGGTTAGATGTGTTGTGTCTCTGGCGAAGGTTATTTTTTTGACATTGATTTCTTCTTGTAGTAGTGGTAGTAGATTTTTTATTGAGTTTTCTATCTTGGATGTACATACTATGGTTGCGTTGCTAAGTGGGTATCTTATTTTGATGCCGGCTTTTGATCGTAATGCTCGTCCTGTTTCTGCTAACTGTTTTATCCTGTTCATTCCCGCCTCGAGTTTTTTGTCGCATAGTTTTTTATCTGGTTTGACGTAGTTGCATAGATGTATGCTCTCAGGCATCTGTTTTGTTCGTAGGTTTTGGTATATTTCTTCTGTGATGAATGGTATGAATGGTGCTAGTAGTTTTGATAGTTCTAGGAATATGTTGTACATGGAGGAGTAGCCTGATATTTTATCGGTGGTTTGTTCTTCGTTCCATAGTCTTTTTCGTGAGCGGCGTAGGTACCAGTTGCTTAGGTCGTTTATTACAAAGTCTTCTATGCATCTTGCTGCTTTGTGTATCTCAAAGTGCTTCATGAATTTGATGGTTTCGAAGGCGGTGTTGTTGAATCTGCTGATTATCCATCTGTCTAGGGGTTGTCTTTTTTCTATGGGTATCTGATGTTTTTGTGGGTCGAAGTGGTCTAGATTGGCGTATGTAGCGAAGAAGTTGTAGGAGTTCCAGAGTGTTAATATAAATCTTCCTAGCGTGTCTTTGACGGCTTCTTCGTAGAAACGTGTTGATGCCCAGGGTGCATTGGCAGATATTAGATACCAGCGGAGTGCATCTGCTCCTTCTTTTTCGAATATGATGTTTGGGTCGACATAGTTCTGTTTGCTTTTACTCATTTTTTGGTTGTCTTTGTCGAGGACAAGACCTAGTGTTAGCACATTTTTGTATGGGTTTTTGTCAAATAGCATAGTGGAGATTGCTAGGAGTGAGTAGAACCATCCGCGTGTTTGATCGAGTGCTTCGCATATAAAGTCTACAGGGAAGTTCTGTTTGAATTTTTCCTTGTTTTCAAATGGGTAGTGCCATTGTGCGAAAAAGGCTGATCCAGAATCGTACCAGCAGTCGATAACCTCTTTTTCTCTTTTCATGTATGATCTGCAATGTGGGCATTTAATGTTTATTTTGTCGACAAAGGGTTTGTGTAAATCATATTTCTGGGGGAAGTTGTTACTTAGTTTTTTTAGCTCATCGATGCTTCCGATGCATATGGTGTTTCCACATTTTTTGTTTGTACATGTCCATATGGGGAGTGGCGTTCCCCAGTATCGATCTCTTGAGAGAGCCCAGTCCTTTACCTCTCGTAAGAAATCACCAAATCTACCCTGCTGTATATGCTGTGGATACCAGTTTATTTGGTTGTTGTTTTTTATCAGTGAGTCTTGTAGTTTTGACATGGCTATAAACCATGATTCCATGGCGTAGTATAGCAGAGGTGAGTTGCATCTCCAGCAGAAGGGGTATTCATGTGTGTAGTCTCTGATGCCTTCTATCATTCCTTTTTGCTGTAGATATTCTATGATTTTTGGATCAGCATCTTTTACAAATATTCCTTTCCAGGGTCTGACCTCATCTGGAAATGTTCCATCTGGTTTTACCAGCTGTATCACTGGTAGATCATATTTTTTTCCAACATTGTAGTCATCTTCTCCGAAAGCTGGTGCGATGTGAACAATACCAGTTCCTTCGTCCATGCTTACAAAATCTGCACATACAACATACCATGCAGGTTTATCTGGTTTGACATAGTTGAATAGTGGTTCATATTTTCTTTTTTCCAGCTGTTTTCCAGGAAATCGATCCAACAGCTGATATTCTTTGCCTTTCAGCAGTACCGCTGCTCTTTCTTCTGCTAAAATTATTTTTTTGTCATCATAGAGTATTTTTATATATATCTCCTCTGGATGTACCGCAAGGGCAACGTTTGAGATGAGGGTCCATGGTGTTGTGGTCCATGCCAGTAGATAAGTGTCTTCACCTGTCATTTTGAATCTGACAAAAATAGATGGTTCCTTCACAGTTTTGTATCCCTGTGCAAGTTCATGAGATGATAAAACAGTTCCACATCGTGGGCAGTATGGTACAACTTTATGTCCTTTGTATAGTAGTTTTTTCTTCCAGGCTTGTTTGAGAGACCACCATACAGATTCGATGTACTCGTTTTTAAAAGTGATGTAGGGGTCATCCATGTCTATCCAAAAACCGATACGTTCTGTCATCTCAACCCATGCGCGTTCATATCTGAGCGTACTTTTTTTACATTCTTCGTTGAACTGTGAGACACCATGTTTCTCAATAGCTTGTTTTCCATCTAATCCCAGCTGTTTTTCTACCTCTATTTCTACAGGTAGTCCATGTGTGTCCCATCCTGCTTTCCGCTCGATATAGTATCCATTCATTGTTTGGTAACGGAGTACTAAGTCTTTCATAACCCGTGTGAGGACGTGACCTGGATGTGGTAGTCCATTTGCAGTTGGTGGTCCCTCTAGGAAGACATAGGGTTTACATCCCTTTCTCTGCTCTACAGATTTTTTGAATATATTGTTTTCTACCCAAAACTTCCTTATTTTTTCTTCGACTTCTCTTGGAGAATACTTCTGTGAGGGGGTCTCTATTAAAGTCATCTGATGGTTCACCTAAACCTCTTCATGATGGAAGCAAAGTGAGTGATATGGCAAAGGACCATTAAAACTATTTCCATTCTCCATATTCACCACTACATTGTTTTGATAAAACCTGTTTTTTTTCTAGGGAGGCAAAACCATCAGATTTGATTTATTACATTTTTTTAATAGTTTTTGATATCTTTTGTCTTCATAAACTCTCTTAGCAGGGATGTGGCGTAGCATCCTTTTTGTAGATTAAATTTTAGGTTTAATGCTAGTTTTCCATCGTTGAGGTTATCGTCATAGATTTTCCATTCAATGTGTCTAAGTGGTGACAGTAGGATTCTACGTGAGCCGGAGGAGGATAAATGTGGTATTTCAGGTATGATGAAATCTTTATGCTCTAGCTTTTCCTGTTCAACTATTTTATGTTCTATCTCTCCCATCTCATTTTCTGCGTATACTGGGTTGTACCCGGGTATTAGACCGCTGATTAATGCTTTGCCTTTTTCGATCTGTTTGTTGATTTTATCTATGTTGGATTTTTTTACCATTATGCCTTTTTTATCCGTAATGTTTTTTCGTATTGGGAGAACTATGTCGCCGATGATTGCCTTGTTTAGAGGTAGTTTTCTTTTGATTCTTTCGCTTAATATTTTGTTGAAAATGTATGATTGGTATGCATAGACGAACATGGTTAGGAGATTTGTGGGTAGTTCTTTTAAGGCTTCAACAAAATCTTTTGGTTTGTTGACTAGTTTATTGAGAATTGCTTTCTCAAATACTAGACTCTGCTGTTTTTGATATGATTTCAATGCCTCCTGGAAGTTATATGTTTTCTGCAGTTTTTTACGTGTTTCATAGCTTGCTTTATCCTCTGTGGTGATGGGATTCGCGATATAGCTCATAACAGCTTTTTCGAAGTCCCCATGAACAATGTGTTTTCCAACAATATGATTTATAGGTCTTATGATGCCGAAACGTTGAATTCCATAAAAATTTGGGAAGCCACCTGTCTGGGTTATGGTAAGCACTGTATCCCGTACACACTCTTCTACATCATTTCTTTTATCAATATCTCTTATGATTATGTTGAAATGGTTTCCTAATAGCTCTCCTATCCTAACAGGGTGATCTGAGTAGTAGATGTTTTCTATAAAAACATCTTTGATTTTCACTTGGAGTAGTTTGTCCTGTGGCACTCTGTAAAAGGACATAAGCTGTGTAGTCTGCGCTCTTTTGTCCTTAGTACCTGCAAATCCTATCCTTTTACGTGATATATGCAGTTTCTTTGAGAGCTCCCGGACTAGTAGATTGGTCTCCCAGTTTTCTGATGTGATCTCAGCAATGGTAAAAACCCCATATTCTCCTCTACATGGATGCTTTGGTATTTCTTTTACAATAAAATCCCTGGGGTTTGTACGTAGTTTCCCATTTATACCCGGTGTTTTGGTAAGATAGACCTCTATTCCAACTTTTTTTTCTACATCTAGGTTTTTCATTCCTATTTTTTCTTGTCTGTATCTTGAAAGGCTTTGTTGAATTGTTTAACTTCATCTCCTAGTTTTTTAACAGCTTTTTTTAGTATTTCCTCAGGTTTTCCATCTTTGACTCTAATGAATAAGCGTCTTCTGTTGGAGAGTGGATGATCTACTATACACGCTGCGTATTCAACGTTTTTGTCATCCAGCAACACATGTACGATTGGGTTTAGTATAGTCTCATTTTCTCCAATGACTTCTAACTCCAGCTCCTTAGATGTTTTTTTCAATGTTTTTAGATCCATTTGTTTTATCACCCAAAAGAATAATCTTTCTCTCCTTTTAGATTTTATTTAAATCAATTCTGCCGTAGTCCAGAGCTATTTTTCTTTTTTCTTTGTTACCACATTTTTTACATTCAAGGAAACTGCTTTTTCTTATCAGTGGATGTCTACATTTTATACACAGTGCTTTAATAGCGCCAAGTGTTTTATCCTTTGTTGTGAGTTGTAGACTAGGTTTTACTTGGATAATCCTGGCTCGTATGATGTCTCCAAGTCTGTATTCAGTGGATGGGTCCTCCACATATGATGAGGATATCTCTGATATGTGTATTGTTCCAATCTTATCGCCAGATATCTCCCTGTTTTTACCTATAACATGAAGTACCTGTGCTATTACCATAGATGGTTTAAGTGATGTAATTTCTGCAATAACTATGTCCCCTTTTTTTAGTATCACAGGTGTGCTGGTAAGTGGTTTTACCTCAGCGGTTTTCCGTCTCCGGTCTACAGCATATCTCCCAATTCTAGATGACCTTATAACGCCATTGTCATCAAAGGTTCCTTCTCCTGGGAGTAGTTCTTCTGATGTAGAAAGTCTATCCCCAGGTAACACAATTCTGTCTTTCTCCATGCTGAATCGATACCTTCCCAATATTTTATACCTATTATTTCTATATTTTCTTTTTTATTCCAAAGATATCAGCAAATCAATTTTTTGTTTTGCCTCTTTGGAAATAGCTATTTTAACTCTAGGCAATTCTCTCTTTGTTTTAAAGATTACGGTTCAAAGTTTTTCTCTTAATCTAAATTAATTAATGCCTTTAGCAATACAGGTAGGTAAAGGATTATCTATAATCTGTATAAAAGAGTTTTTAGAAAAAAAGTTGGTGGGAGGTGACTAATGTTCCTATAAGTCTCCTCCTTGTCCCTTCAACTCTCAAAATTAATCTAAAAAAACTTATTTCCTCGATTTCCTCGGTTACATCCTCTTTCCTGTCAGAAGTTAAGTTGATATACAGGATGAAAGAGGAGGCTGTTATGCTCTAATTTTTTAGAGTTTTTTTATTTTTGTTGCCTTAGGTCCTCTCTCTGAGTTTTCTATCTGGTATTCAACTTGATCTCCTTCATGTAGGAATGTTCCTACAGGTATGGCCGTTCGATGCACAAACACATCTTTTCCATCTTCACCTTGGATAAAACCGTATCCTTTTCTTGCATTGTACCATTTAACACTTCCTTTCATTTTTCACCTCTTCTAAACATAGAGTCCTAAATACTCCACTTTTTCTTTTTTTTACAAAAGAACTTTAAAAAACAAAAAAGTCTCAAAAAGGATTCGAAGAAGTTTCGAAACCTGTTTTTGAAACCCTCTTGCTTTTTAATATTCTTTTGTAGATTTCTGTATAACACCCATGTTTTAAATAGGTTTCTATCCTATAGTTAAGGACACAAATAATTGGACACATTAAAGTTGAATTGATGTTTGTCCAAGAATTGATCGATGTTCTTTTGCATATCCTCAATAGATGAAAAATAGGTTGAATTTGTAACCATAGTT
>QMSS01000025.1 GCA_003649715.1 Thermoplasmata archaeon | reverse complement strand
TATGGAGTTACACTACTGGTGGAAGCATAGCCTCTACACCTGCAGTTGCTTACGGCAAAGTTTACATAGGATCGGATGATAAAAAAGTATATTGTTTTGATGCAGACAATGGAAGTCTGCAATGGACTTTCGATGGAGCTACTAGTTACATACGTTCTTCACCTGCTGTAGCTGATAACAAGGTCTACGTTGGATCATTTGATGGTAACATCTACTGTCTAGATGCAACTGATGGGAGTCTAATATGGAGCCATGCACTTGAAAACTCCATCGATTCCTCACCCGCCATTGTTAATGACACATTATACATTGGATCCGCAGTACACGCAGGAGAACAGGGCATTGTCTATGCATTTAAATATACCCCACCACCTCCTCAACCTGAGATCAAAATAGGAGATATAAATGGTGGGCTGCTTCGTATTAGTGCAGTAATCGAAAACACAGGAGATGCAGATGCAAACAATGTAAACTGGAGTATATCAGTAAAGGGTGGAATACTAGGTTTAGTAAACAAAACCAGTTCTGGAACGATATCAGTATTAAAGGCAGGTGAAAACGAAACCGTGACCTCAGAGCCTCTACTAGGCTTTGGTCCTATTGAAATAAACATAACCGCCAGTGAGCCAAGTGGTAGTTCAGATACAAAGACAGTTGAAGCATTTCTCTTCATTTTCTTTATAATAACGCCTCAGACCGCCCAGACTTCCAGTGAATAGCAACCTAAACACCCCTCACCACCCCAAAACTAACTCCATCCCTCCCCATTTTATCATTTTAGTTTTCCTTACTTTTTTGATTTTTTATTGCTGAGCTTCTGATACGTGATACATTAGAAATCAAAGAAACAGAATATTTAAATATTAGTTCATTTATATTATTTTGTTGTCTTTAAAAATCCAAATGGGGAGAAAACAGGATGAAAAAAATTCAGTTATTAGGTATTATCACATGTATAATACTAGTTGCATGCAGTACAGTACCAGCTGCTAAAATAGAAACAATCAGCAAGAATAATATAGACATCACAAAAAAATCTCCGACACAGAATCCAACAATCACCAACAATGACATGCAAAATAACACTCGTCTAAAAATCGGAAAAATAAGAGGAGGATTACTTCGTATAAAAGCAGATATAAAGAATGTTGGGGAAACAACTGCAAACAATGTAAGCTGGGAAATCAGAATAACAGGAGGGGTATTGAACAGAATAAACGTTTCATTTCATGGGAAAAATGAGGCTATTAATAGTAATACATCTAAAAGGATAAAGACTAAAAGATCCTTGAAATTACTATTTGGAGTAGGCAGAGTAACCATAACAGTAAAAGTCAATGCATCAAATGCAAATACAGTAACCAAGAGAGTAAAAGGATTTGTATCTACATTTTTTGTAATTGTTTTCAGTAGAAAAAGCGAGGAGTTCTTTATACGAGGAGATGCTAATGGGGATGGAGAGGTAAACATCGCAGATCTTTCCTATTTAGCAAACTATTTATGCCAAGATGGGCCTGCTCCTGATCCATTGGATGCTGGTGATGTAAACGATGATGAAAATGTAAGCTGCAAAGACATTTTATATCTAGCTGACTTTTTGTTCAGAAATGGAACAATGCCACCACCACCATATCCAGAACCAGGGCCCGATCCTACACCCCCAAAAAAATAGAATAAAAACAGTAATCCCCCCCATAATAATACAGGACTACCTAAACCATCTTCCAAAAAATACACACTAACACAGATAACCATTATCATAAGACTTTTTTCATCAACAATAAATGGGGATATGTAAAAAACATTTTTTTCTGAAAAAAAAATGGAATAAAAAAACCTTAACCAAAACAGTTAAAACCAAAAAATGAGTTTATCGATAAAGACATTCTCGGAGAGACAAACAACCGAGAAGCATCTCCCTAGTAGAAAAAAAGAAACGGCTAAAAATCTGGAAAAAACAAGTTTGGGCAGGTAACAAAGTGGTTATGTGGCGGACTGCAGATCCGCATACGGGGGTTCAAATCCCTCCCTGCCCTCCATAAAAAAATGTGGGGAGGAAAAAACGCACCCTCTAAGTCAGAAGGAAGGAGGGTGTAGATGAAAAGAATAATAAAATATTCCATAATACCCATGATCCTTCTAATAACCACTCTATCATGTTTTTTGACCCGAACTGTAGAGATAGATACCAACAAGGGTTCTCAAAATAACAACATCATTCTCATAAATGAAATAATGTACAACCCTGAACAAAACGATGATTTTAACGAATGGGTGGAACTACATAACCCCATGGATCTACCCATAAATCTTTCAGGATGGAGTCTAACAGATAACTATGAGGAGGATTTCCTAGAGGGGGACCTAGATCATGGTAGTGGAACAATGACTATACCACCTAAGGGATATGCAGTTATAGCCGATCATGAGACAAAAATCTATGAAAACTACTCAATACCCGATAAGGCAATCCGTATCTACGTAGATGATCTAAGCATAGGGAATGGACTAGGAAATGATGCGGATAAACTTATTCTTAAAAACAGTTTGGGGTCTATTGTGGATGCTGTTGAATGGGGACAAAACTATACCGATATCCCGGGTTCACCAGCTGAAACAGTATCTGAAGGACACTCTATGGCAAGATACTATGAGGTTGATACCAATGATTCAAAAACTGATTTTTATGAGGGAATAGCTCCAACACCGGGTGATAAAAACATTTTACTGCCAGAATCAAATCTAAGCATAGAATTATATTCCATGTATGTGCCAAAAATAGAACGCAATGCTGACCGCAGCATACCATTTGCCATCAAAATCAACATCACTGGCTTTTCATCTAACGAAAGTTATGAACTAAAGGCATATGTAGCTGGAAAAAACATGAGTATATTAGCTGCGACACAGACATGGAATGGAACCAAATGGAGATACTCTGGATATTACACCCATACTATAAAAACAGATGAACATGGAAACTGGTCAAACTGGGTTTATCTCAGATTCAAAAAGGATTATATAGAATACAAAAAAAATATTGAAAACAATCATGAAGCATATCTCAAAATCAAGGTAAGAAAAAACAAAATTTTTTACGTAGTTTCAAAAAAAATCTATCTTCTCGACATGGATAAATCCACATCAAACGGAACACTTGGAGGATACATCATAGGTAAAGCTGAAAAAAACAATGTTTTTCTTCAAAACAAAACAATTATTGTTGAAAATAGCAACATAGGGATTATCACAGGTATTTACATCACAGAGGACAATACAATAAATGAAGGTTTCATCTCGAAACCTGGATACTACAAAACAGCTTCCCCAGTGGGATCGGGATATACCATAAAATTTTTAGAAAAAAACGGTAGCATAATATATACCATAACAAACATAGATGTTGAACAGGGGAAATATGGAGTAGACATATGTTCTCAGAAAAACTGGTATCAGATCCAAAAAAACGAAACAATAGACATTCCAATAACTGTGAAAAACATAGGTGATTTCCATGATATCATCAGCCTAAACATAGACTATGCACCAGAAAAATGGTATACAATGTTAGAAAAAAACAAGGTAGCTCTCAACCCTGGTGAAATGTATGATCTCTATCTACACGTAACACCAGCTCAGATAAAATATGGAGAGAATACTATAAACATTTCTGCAACATCTGAAAAAGACAATGGGAAACATGATGAGATAACAATTCAAATCGAGATTGTAGGATCAGATCTGACCATTACAAAAATAGCTACTCTCAACATATGCAACAAGAAAAACAGTTTATTTGGCGAAGGAGAGATCATAAGGATAAAGGCTTATGTAAAAAATATTGGAGATATCAACACATCAGAATTCAATGTAACATTTTACTATGACAATATAGACAAAAATCATTGTATCGGAAAAAAACACTACAGCTCCATTGGAAAATATCAGAAATATCCAATGGTGGAATGGGATACAAAAAACTTGATAGAGGGAGATCATACTATTTTTGTAATAGTGGATGAGAAAGATCATGTTAAAGAGCTAAATGAAACAAACAACAAGGCTACAGTCCAAATAAGAATATATAACACCTCCACCAGTAGCATTGATAAAAAAATAGTGATAACTGAGCTATACTATCATACACATCCAGGGGTTAACAATGAGTACATATCGATACATAATCCAACAAACAGTGGATTAGATATATCAGGATGGTACATCACAAATCAGCCTCATAGAAGAATAGATGAACAGACAAAAATTGTTTTTCCAAACAACACCGTCCTTAACCCAAAAAAATGTTTATATATAACACAAAACACCAGTGCCTTCCAAAGAGAAACAGGTTGGAAGCCTGATTTTGAATACGCAGTAGATTCAAACCATGATGTGCCACAGATGGAAAAACACAAAACATTGATCCTCAGCAACAATGGAGGAGCTGTGGCTTTAAAAGATAGATACAACCATACAGTTGATATTGTTGTATATGGGGACATAAACTATGAGGATGATGGATGGAATGGACCACCGGTCAAAGACTCTGACATGGGAGTTGTCCTAAAAAGAAATTTTCATCACAATCTACCTATTGATACTAATACGTGTAACGACTGGAATAATATTAGAAGATATGGCATTGGGCAATCAGATTTCTCATATCAGACCATCAACTTTACTGGTGAAATAAAAACATTTGTTTCACCAGACTGCAGCTTTGAAGCTATAGTGGAGGAACTACACAAAGCCACAGAAACTATTTACCTCAACATGTATGAATTCACAGATCCATTTCTATGCAATGAGCTTATTGAGACATTAAAAAGAAATGTTTCTATATACTTATTTCTAGATGGATCACCTGTAGGCGGCATAGAGGATAGAGAGAAAATCCTGTTAAACAAAATAGCAGAAAATGGAGGGAAAATCAGATTTATAGTAAATGACAAGAAAAACAAGGTTTTTGCTAGATACAGCTATGATCATGCAAAATATCTTGTCATAGACAATAAAACAGTGATAATCGAAAGCTGCAACTGGGTAAAAACAGGTGTTCCAAAAAACCCATCTTTTGGAAACAGAGAATGGGGTATAATTGTTAGAAACAAAAAAGTAGCAGACTATTTCTTAAAAGTGTTCATGGACGACTGGAATCCAGATAGAGCTGACAGCTACTCCATTGATGACATTGATCTAACACCTCCACAAGACTACTTTATAGACTACTCCATTTCAGAGGGAAAAAATTATGTACCGCTTTTCAAACCAAAAACATTTAACAGCACCTTCACAGCAACACCTGTTCTATCACCAGATACGAGCGAGGAAACAATCGAAGAACTCATACAATCAGCTAAAAAATGTATATATGTAGAACAGCTCTACATATACCTGGAATGGAATAATAGAATCAACCCATTTATTGAAAAACTAGTTAACAAGTCAAAACACGGCATCGAGGTCAAAGTGATTTTAAACTATAACCCTGATTACAAGACGTCCAATGAAAAAAACAACCAGACCAGACAGTATCTGGAAAAAAATGGTGTTGAAGTAAAGATTTTCTATACTAACTGGTCATATTTCACAAACATGCACAACAAGGGAATGGTTGTAGACAACAGATCTGTACTGATATCCAGCATAAATTGGAATGAAAACTCTGTTACAAAAAACCGGGAGGCAGGGATAATTATAGAAAATGGAGATGTAGCAAAGTATTATGCCGAAGTGTTTCTTCATGATTGGAAACTACAACCTAGAGAACACAATGAGAGGATACATATAAGTCTAGAAGAGTATAAAAAACCCTTCATGATAGCACTTATATTTGGAATAACAATAGCGTTAGTGGTACGTGACTGGAGAAAAAGAGAATGGAGATAATAGTATTCCCAATACATGCAGCATCAATAGTAGCGATTTGTATAATGGTGGGCTCACTCATTTTCGCGCATACTAAAAAAATGATGATGACACATGCAATAATAATAGCAAATCTACTTGTTTTCATACTCACTCTGCTCTTCCAGGATGAAATAATCGGAAGCCCCGCGGGATACGTCGGGCTAGGTTTCAGACCAATATATCTATCAACCACCTATTTCCCACAGATCTACACATTATTCACCTCAATGTTTATACACGGTGGGTTTACACATATCCTAGGCAATATGCTGATATTCTTTTTTATGGGAACAGCATTTGAACAGAGAATAGGATGGAAAAAATTTTTGACAATATATTTAATAACAGGAATATGTGGTGCACTCACCCACTCACTGTTTAACCTTGAATCAACAACAACACTCATCGGCGCAAGTGGAGCAATATTTGGCATACTAGGGGCATTTGCATTCTCATATCCCAAAGATGAGGTTGTTATGCCCATACCAGTAGGCATTATGCTCATCACACGTATCAAAGTGATATACGCTGCGATAATCTTTGCAGGTATAGAAACACTGATTGTCTGGATGGATATCAGAGACAACACAGCTCATTTAGCTCATCTAGGAGGGCTAATTAGTGGAATACTTCTAGCTGCCATACTATTAAACCATGCTGGAAAAACCAGAAAAATACAACGATCTTCTACCGGCTACCACATATATTATGAGCCAACACAGTTTCAAAGACCAAGCAAAATCAAATTATCAAACCTAGAAAAACTAGCTGAAAACAAGGAGATGAAAGAGATATTAAAACGAATAGAAAGCGAAACATTACCACAGGTTAGAGATATCTGGATCGATCATTTCCTTGAAAAAAGTAGATGCCCAAGATGCAAAAAACCATTGAATTTTTTTGACAGAAAAATTTGGTGTGAAAACTGCGGTTTCAAAACTGATTACTAAAAAAACATTACTCTACATCTCTACACTTAGCTTATATTTAATTCAAATAAGGAGGGAGAAACCCCATATTTTTCCAAACAATAAAAAGCTAGACAACACATATCCTAGAATAGAACCACTACATAGAAATGGTAAACCCGCCTGCGGTTTCCCCTTAACGACAAAGATCATGAGCAATATAAAACCAGCGAGAGCACCAGCTATAGTGAACATAGCAAGTATGAAGCCATTCTCCACAGAATTATATACCGCTACAGATAGGATCCCAGGCATAACTACATCTCCCAGCCCCATGAAAAATGCATCGCGTTCCTCTCCATCTCTAAGTTTTTCCCTTAGACTCTTCTTTTCTTTGAGAAGAGAATAATGTCTGATTTTTGGAACAACCAGCATAACTGGCAGTTTAAGATCCATAACAGCATCTGCAATATCTATCATATGACCTGTTTTATAGACAGAAAATGCATCATACAATGCCAACACAATAAGCAGAACAATAATTAGTGGAATACTTAGTGATATCCCGAATATTGCTATAGCACCTGCTCCAATCACAACACCACATACATCAATTACATACCACTCTGGATATCTAAAAAGGGCAGATACTGCAACTGCTGCAACTGCTATCGAAAAAAACACTGACAAAAGATATGGTAAGATAATAGCAAATATGGGTAAAAATACATAAAAGGCAGTATACCCCACTGCTCCTAAAATGATGATCTGAATAAGCTGTTTCCTCCAAAACTTTGTGATCATTAATATAAGTATTGTGAAAAACAGCAGTATAAAAAGTATTAAAATCAGATTCATGGGGTCATCAGGATTATCAAACGCTGCCATGTTAGATGCTTCAAACGGTTTAGAGATCAGCAAAGCCAGATAGTTTATAAAAACAAACAGACATCCCATCAACACAACTGGGAATATATCCCTGATACTAACAGATTTCTTCCTATCCATAGGGGGTCATGCCTCTAAGCAATGTTTTTCTCATCTTATTTTTTTAGATAAAGAATATATACCAGATATAAAACGAATATGTCACAAGGAATAACATGCCTTCTTTCCTAGAAATCACTGGTTTCATATAAAATATTGGTATGAAGATAATGCTGATCAATAGTAGAAAAAACATGTGTATCAAAGAACCTGCAGTGTCTAAGGGTATAATGAGAGCACATGCTCCGAGGATCAGAAAAATGTTGAACACGTTTGATCCAATGATATTTCCAACTGCAATATCTGACTCTTTTTTGTAGGCTGCCATGATGGAAACAGCAAGCTCTGGTAGAGACGTGCCAATAGCGATCATCGACAATGCAATCATCATCCTAGATATGCCAAAAAATACTGCGATTGACCTTGCTGATTCAATTAATAGATGCGCACCAGCGACAACACCTATTATACCAAAAATAATGAAGAACATGTTTTTATGTATTCCATTTGATGAATCAGGCTCAAATATCTCCCTGTTGTCATACTCCCTCTTCGCGATTTGTATAAAGAATAAAAGATATAATATAAATAGAAGGAGGAAAACCATCGCTCCGATCCAATGATTAGCATCTAGAAATCCTATGTAGGAAAAGATTACAAATAGTAGTGTTGCACACAGCATTATTGTCATCTCTCGTTTTACAATACTTTTTCTGACTTTTATAGGTCGGATAACTGCGCTGATTCCTAATACCAGAAGAAGATTGGCGACACATGATCCTATGACATTACCAACTGCAATGTCCTGATAGGATTGTAATGCTGAGCCAAATGATATAGCAAATTCTGGGGCAGAGGTACCATATGCCACAACTGTTAATGATATGATGAGAGGGGAAACTCCTAGTTTTACCGCTGCTTTCGCTGTTCCATCTACCAGAAAATCTGAGCCTTTATATAGAACAAAGATACCTATTATGAATCCTATAAATGCAGTTTCAATTGATAGGCTTTCTAAAACCATTTTGTTGTGTGTAATCAAAATTGGTGTTTAAATACCTGAGCAAAAAGAGCAGATAGTATCATCATATGGTTAGTTTAACTTTTTTGTTAAACCTAGTGAGAGGATAGAGTGTTAAAAAAGATTGCATGATAGAAACAATTTGTTTTTTCTATTTTTTTAGATATTTCTTTACTATTTCGATTGCACAAAGTCTACCACACATTGAACATGCATGTGTGTTCTCAAGAGGTAGCCTTTTTTCTCGATATTCTCTTGCTCTACATGGGTCAATGCTTAGTTTGAACATTTTTTCCCAGTCTAGATTCTCACGTGCTAGACTAAAGCTGAAATCTACATCTCTGTCAATGCCTCTTGCAAGATCTGCGGCATGTGCTGCTATTCTAGCAGCGATCACACCCTCTCTAACGTCATCTATATCTGGTAGAGAGAGATGTTCTGCAGGAGTGACATAACATAGGAAATCAGCACCGGCATAGCCTGCGATTGCTCCTCCTATCCCTGCGGAGATGTGATCGTATCCTGGTGCTATGTCAGTGACAAGGGGCCCTAACACAAAATATGGGGCCTCCTTTGTAATCGTTTTCATTACCTCTACATTTGGTTGGATGTCATTCAATGGCATATGTCCGGGTCCTTCAACCATAGTCTGAATGCTTTTTTCTCTGGCACGTTCAACAAGCTCTCCTATTATGAGTAATTCCTGGAATTTTGCGCGATCATTGGAGTCATATATTGCTCCAGATCTCATGCCATCTCCTAGGCTAAGTGTTAGATCATATGTTTTTGCTATCTCTAGTAGATAATCAAAGTTTTTGTATAGGGGGTTTTCCTTTTCATTATGTAGGATCCATGCCATGTGGAATGCCCCTCCACGTGAAACCATAGGTATCAGACGTTTCTGTCTCTTAAGCCGCCTTACACTCTCACGTGTCACACCAGCATGGGCAACAACAAAATCAACTCCCTGTTTTGCCTGGGTTTCAAATGAATTAAACATGTCATCCTCAGTCATGTCCACAATCGCACCATATTTCTTAATTGCATCAATACCAGCCTGATAAATAGGTACTGTTCCAAATGGTACACCTACAGTTTTAAGGAGAGAAACACGGATTTTGTTGAGATCACCACCTGTAGAGAGATCCATAACAGCATGGGCGCCAGCTTTTATAGCTGCTTCAGCTTTTC
This sequence comes from Thermoplasmata archaeon, assembly GCA_003649715.1. Classification (GTDB taxonomy): domain Archaea; phylum Thermoplasmatota; class E2; order DHVEG-1; family DHVEG-1; genus B82-G9. The sequence goes on along the minus strand of QMSS01000025.1, from coordinate 3,549 downwards.
TGATTTCTTCATCAAGATCACAATGTTCTCGTGAGGTGCCAATATTTGCATTTACCTTAACCCGCAATCCCTTGCCTATACCAAGTGGATGTGGTGAATGAACTGGATTAAAGGGTATGACAATCTTTCCAGATGCAACACGACGTCGTAGTATCTCCACATCTATGTTTTCAGCTTTAGAAACCATCTTCATCTGATCTGTTACGGCACCATGTTTTGCCTCAGATATCTGCGTCATGAATCTATAATCACCCTCTTTAAATCGATCAAAATTAAATCCCCTGCATCTAATTATTCATTAAACATATTTTTTAAGCATATTGTCCTAACATGTCTCGATCTCCGATTGATACAAATCATCAATATCATATTAAATCTTATAGTATATGTATATTTTGTAGATAACTTTATAAAACCATTCCCTATTGCGGCTGAGAATTAAGGGTGAAAAACAATATGATAAAAGCATATATACTAACAACGTTACAGCCAGGTAAGTCAGATTCTGCTGTAGATGAGATGAGAAAGATAAAAAATGTGGATAGTATCTCCATAGTTGCTGGGGAATACGATGTTATACTAAGAGTACAGGTTAAAAGTCTAGAAAATCTGATGAAATTAACAAACAAACTACAGATGATAGATGGTATCAAAAGAACAACCACCCAAGTTATAGAAAAAGAAATAACATTATGAAAATAAGGAAAAAATATCTATTCTACATATTAGCCTTCACATCCTCTATCATAGCTGCATTAGTATCAGCAGTAGATGCAACCATCTCAAGCATTGTAATCACCGATCCATGGATATTCAGCCTATCCTGTTTTTTAGTTGGAATAATCATATCCCTAGCCATATCATTGTTACTATCAATACCAGTAAAAGGATACAGCCTGGGATCAAAAATAATTGATCCATCATTCAAAAGATTAAGATTATTAAAGAGAGAAGAAATTAAATATCATCTACTAGCAGGGATGGGAAATGCGGTTCTAACCATTGGCTACCTATCTCTACTCTCAATTCTAGGAGATCCCTCCGTTGTGCTACCTTTCTCCCAAATTGTTATACTCTACCTGCTAGCATTAGAGTCTATAACCGAAAAAAACATGCCAACACTCACCGAGATTCAATCATCAGTAACAGTAACATTTGGAGCCATACTAGGATCAATCTCATTAACCGGTGAGATAAACATTGAATCACTTGCAATTGTTTTTCTCATAATAAACCCTGCCTGGTGTGTATTCTCCATTTATCAGAGAAAACTAAAACTTATGAGAATCAATGGAAGAAGAAACGATGCAATAAATATAAGATTTTGGAATGTCGTATTTGCCTGCATATTCACAGCCATATTGGTCCTACTTCATGATTTCTTAATGAACACAACCTATCTCACTGCGGGGATAGCAGCCTCAATCAATCATTTCAAATGGGTATCACTAACAATGGGACTAACATTTTTCTCATACGTATTTTACATCCGAGCACTAGGAATAGGAAAAGCAAGTATAACACAGGCAGTACGTGCATCCACTGTATTTTTCACAATCCCATTCTCACTACTAATAGCGCATCTAAACATAATACCACCATTTTCAACAGATCCAGTAATGATCCTACTAAAATTTATAGGGATAGTACTTGTAGTACTTGGCATTGTATCTTTTGCACTTACACTGGTAAAGGCATATATATTCATTACAGCAAAAACAGGTATCCCAATAGAAGAAACATTAGAGAAGATATGGGATATCCCCGGTGTCACAAGCGTAGCCGTTACAACAGGACAATACGACTTCATAGTCAAAATCAGAACACGAACACTTGTAAAAGGATATGAAAGAATAATACGTAGACTAGAAGGAATAGAGGGCATAAAAGACTACAAATGGCAATCCATATTAAAAGAATGGGAAGAAATATAAAGAAAACAAATCAAAAAAATTAGCATCACATACATCTAATTCACAAAAAACATACATGTAACAAAAAAATTAACTTCAAACAAATTTCACTTATCTCCTCTCCCAAAAATTCAAAATCCATTAAACTAAAAAGTATTTTATCATACCATCTAAATACCTATCTTCAAATGGTGAAATCCCATATGAATGACAAAAGATTAGAAAAACTAGCATATATACTAATAAATCATTCTTTAGAAATCAAGAAAAACGATCTTTTTCTAATAACCGGTGGATATCTATCTGCTCCATTGATCAGAGAGGTGTACAAAGAGGCATTAAAAAAAGGTGCTCATCCATACACAAAGATATATTTTGACGAGCTCAGTGAGATATACTACAAAAATGCATCTGAAAAACAACTAAAATATGTGTCACCAATCGCCAAATTCGAAATAAAAAACATAGATGCAAGACTATCCATAATAAGCCCAGAAAACACCAAAAACCTAACAAATATCGATCCTAGAAAACAGGCTATAAGCAGTGCCGCCCATCAGGAACTCCACCAAATATTTCTAGAAAGAGCAGCAAAAAAAGAACTAAGATGGTGCCTCACACAATATCCAACAAACGCTGCGGCTCAAGATGCTGACATGTCACTTGAAGAATACGAAGACTTTGTATTCAAAGCAGCACATGTAGAAAAAAAAGATCCAATTCAGTACTGGAAAAATGTCTACAAAAATCAGGAAAAAATCAAAAAAATACTAGAAACAAAAAACGAACTGCATGTCATCGCAAAAAACACAGACCTAATACTTTCTGTCAAGGGCAGAAAATGGATCAACAGCCATGGAAAAGAAAATTTCCCAGATGGAGAAATCTTCACCGGTCCAATCGAAAACTCAGCAGAAGGACACATAAGCTACTCATTCCCCGCTATACATGGTGGCAGAGAAGTGGATGAAATACAGCTATGGTTCAGAAAAGGAAAGGTCATAAAAGCCAAAGCAAGTAAAGGAGAAAAGTTCCTAAAAACTATGCTCAACATGGATGCAGGGGCGAAAAGAATAGGTGAATTCTCCTTTGGCACAAATTATAGTATCAAAAAATACACGAAAAACACGTTGTTTGACGAAAAAATCGGAGGGACCATCCACATAGCGGTTGGAAGTGGATATCCAGAAACGGGAAGCAAAAATAAGTCGGGTCTCCACTGGGACATGATATGCGATCTACGTAAAGATGGTGAGGTATACGCAGATAATGAGCTTATATACAAAAATGGTAGATTTCTGATCTAATCAAAAAACTATATCAAAATTAATATCTCAAATCAATTTTCATTTTTTATAGAAATATTTAAATATAATTGTTTACAAAAATAATATATGGGGATAGAAATATGAAAACATTACTACCAATATTTGTGGTATTAGTCTTGATTTTAGGCGGGATCAGCGTCACTGGCATATCCAGTGACAGAAACATAAAATCTATAACTATTGAAAAAACAGTATCTGTATCCGAGCCGGTTCTACGGGATAGAAACCAATATATAATAATTGACTTCCCAGAAGCTACATCTAAATTCAATGTACCAGGATACCCAGAACTCCCATATCACAATGAG
>QMSS01000024.1 GCA_003649715.1 Thermoplasmata archaeon | reverse complement strand
TTTTTAACCAAACGTGTTTTTATATTTCTTTCAGTCATTTCTCCTCAAAAACTACTTTATTTATACTGGTCTTTATAATATTTATCCCACCCTTTTATATGGTATGGTTTTTTATAAACAGATGTTTTCAACAAACAGTTAGGAGCTTTTGGCATATTAAATTTTAAGTACTCAGAAAGATATTAAAGTAGCTTGTCTCATTTCGCATAGTACCCAAAAAAATAGTTGGCGAGGAACATCTGGGAATGTCACCCATCTGTAGCGGGGTGGGGTAGCCAGGAAATCCCGACGGGCCCATAACCCGTAGATCAGTGGTTCAAATCCACTCCCCGCTACTCATTATCCACTTTTTTCTTTATGTTGACAAACATGTTTAATATCTCCTTCTCTCATGTATTTTCCTGAACTAGTTATGAGTGCTGCTCAGTCGTTATGTTGTGATTGTAGGAGATTCTGGGAGATAGATTTCTTACGTGGCATTGCAGTTGTTATGATGATTGTCTTTCATAGTCTGTATGATCTCAATTTCTTTCACGTCTATAAGATGGGTTTGTACTCTGGTTTTTCCCTGCTTTTTGTGTATTCAATTGGTTGTATTTTTATTCTGTTAGTAGGTATTTCGTTGACTCTTAGTTATTCGAAGACGAGGAGGGTTATAACAAAAGAAAGAGATGTTTGGATAAAGTTTTTGATTAGAGGTTTGAAAATTTTTGTATTAGGGGTTGTTGTAACGATTGTTACATGGCTGTTTTTAGGCCGGGGTTTTGTTGTATTTGGTGTTCTACACTGCATTGGTCTGTCCATTATCCTGGCGTATCCCATGCTACGTTATCGTTACAAAAATCTTGTGTTGGGGATATTGTTTATCTTTATAGGAATATTTTTGAAAACTATGAGTTTCGATTTCTATTTTCTTCTCTGGTTAGGCTTTGTCCCATCTAGTTTCTACACAGTTGACTATTTTCCTCTTCTACCATGGTTTGGTGTTGTTCTACTAGGCATCTTTCTTGGCAACACCTTGTATAGTGGGTATAAAAGGAGATTTATTTTGAGAGATCTATCAATGTTTAGACTTGTAAGGGCAGTCTGTTTCTTCGGTTCTCATTCTCTGGTGATCTATTTCCTTCATCAACCAATACTTATAGCTTTAATCCTACTTTTCATAGCATAAAACATAAAAGAGATATGGAGTGTCTTTATTTTGGTGCTGATACATTTGTATTTCCCTCTATTTGTGTTGCCTCAAAGTTTTTTCCACTTGTTTCTTTATCGGAACATTATGTTTAAAGAGGGTATTTCAACGCCTTTTCCCTCTGTTATCTTACCTACAACTTTGATATCCATGTTGTGGGAATGTTTTTTGAGGATATTTAGTGTATAATCAACATCTTCTTTAGATACGATAACTGTGAATCCCATGCCCATGTTAAAGGTCTGGTACATTTCCATGTCCTCGATATTTCCAAGTTTTTGAATAAATTTGAATATTGGCTGTGGATCAAATGGGTCTTTGATAATATACTTGACGTTTTTGTTTAGACGCATAAGATTTCTTAGGCCACCACCTGTTATGTGAGCTAGTCCATGGACCTCTGTTTTTCTCAAAACATTTAGTATTTCTTTGACATATATCCTGGTTGGGGTGAGTAGTATTTCACCAATTGTTTTGCCAGGATACAAACCATCTGGAAACCGATCATGATAGGATAAACCTGATTTTTCAATGACTTTTCTCACAAGTGTATAACCATTTGAATGTATGCCACTGCTTTGCAATCCTATTATCACATCACCTGCACAGATTTTTTCACCTGTTATAACATCAGTTTTTTTTACATATGCAAGGCATGTACCAGCTAAATCAAATCCCCTGATAATATCTGGTAATGAGGCTGTTTCCCCACCTACGATAGATATATTGGCATGCTCTGCACCTTTTTCCAGTCCTCTACCTATTTCTTTGGTTATCTCAGGACTGGGTTTATCTATTGCCAAATAGTCAACAAATGCAAGTGGTTCCGCGCCCACACAGATTGCATCATTCACATTCATAGCTATACAGTCAATACCAACTGTGTCCCATTTTCTTAGCTCAGAAGCAATTTTTACCTTACTGCCGACACCATCTGTGCACAATACCAAAGCATATTCGCCAAACTCTATCAGACCTGCGTAATGTCCACCAAGAGGTCTGCCAATGATGTCTTTACGTTTAAATCCTATACTTGAAAGCAGTGCTCCTATAGCTTTTTCTTCCTCCATTATATCTACCCCGCTTTCTGCATATGTTATCCCTTTCAAACCTGATTATACCCCCCGTAAAATCCTTTTTTTAGACTCACCAAAAACAGTCAAACAGTTATTCACATGATAAACTTTTTGAACAAAAAATCCTTGTGTCCTAACTGTGAAGCTATCAGACATAGGCGAAAGAGAGGCTATACGACTCATCTCACAAGCCATATCTACAGGGAATGTTGCTGTTGGAATTGGTGATGACTGCGCTGCTATAGACATCGATGACCAGAACTACCTGTTAGTCTCTACAGACATGGTATCAAAAAAAGCGCATCTACCTAGAGAGATAACACCATTCCAGATGGGATGGTTTATAGTAGCAGTTAATCTAAGCGACATAGCTGCAAAAGGTGGAGAGCCTATAGGCATAGTTTTATCTCTTGGCCTACCAAAAAACACATCCATCATGTTTCTACAGAGACTGATAGAGGGAGCCAACAGATGTGCTACAAAATTTGATACTGCTATAATCGGTGGTGACACAAAGGAAAACCCACACATAACCCTTTGCGGAACCATACTTGGTAGAGTAAAAAAAGATGAGTTTATGCCACGAAAAGGGGCACAACCAGGTGATATCGTTGCGGTAACAGGAACATTAGGAAAAGCAGCAGCAGGATACTATGCATTAAAACACAAGATCCAAAACAAGGAGATTGTAAAAGGTCTACTGCAACCCATACCAAGGATAAAAGAGGGAAGAGCATTAGCAGAAAAAAAAACGGTCTCCTCCTGCATGGACATATCAGATGGCATATCAGCCTCTCTCTACCAGCTGGGAGAGCTAAACAATGTAGGCTTCGAAATATGTAGAGAAAAAATTCCAATATCACCAGAGCTTATATATATCCAACAACAAACAAAAATAGATGTTTACAATGCAGCTCTTCACTTCGGTGGAGACTATGAGCTCCTCATAACAATGCCAGCTGATCATTTTGAAAAAACAGCAAAAGCAGTAGAGAACACAGGAAACAAACTCACACCAATAGGCAGAGTAACAAAAACAAAGAGCATTAAACTAGTCTCAAAACATATCAAAAACATACTGCCAAACCAAGGATATGAGCATTTCAGACAAACACAAAAATATGATTCCTCCTAAAACCACACTATATCTCCCACATTTTTTCTAATCAAGAAAACCAATGTCTTACACGTAACTATACAAAGATTTTTTTTAACAAAGAAATAAAAAGCAGATAAGATCCTATCTGTTTCTGACAATAACTGTCAAGCAAAGGTTTTAAAGTAAAAATAAAAGAAAAATATTATAATGGTGCACCATGGATAAAAAACTTGTTGCCACAATAACAGTTGCCTCCATACTATTATTACCACTATTCTCTGGCTGTATTCAGCAAAACAATATCTCAAACAAAAAACCTATCATAAGCATAAGATATCCATCTAACAACTCAGTTGTCCATAGTATTGTTATGATAAGCGGCCTAGCATATGACCCAGATGGGGAAGAAGACCTAACCGCTGTTGAGATAAAAATCAATGACGAAGAATGGCACACCGCTGATGGAACAACACAATGGAGTTTTGAATGGAATGCATATGACTATGAAGATGGCACATACACCATCACTGCTAGAGCATGGGATGGCAAAGAATACTCAGATACTGAGACAATAACTCTAATAGTCGACAATCCGGACATAGTAGAATCCAGCTCCCATAAATGGGCAATATTTATAGCAGCATCCAACTTTCCAAATGACAACGAGAGTAAACTAGGAAATGGCGGTCTCTATCTAGCAGAAGAAATGGCTGAGTATCTAATCGAAAACTGTAGATACTCAACATCTAACATATTTATACTGTTTGACGATGGATGGATAAGAAACAACAATGGATACGGAAAAAGAGTAAAAACCTTACAAGAACGATCTCACAAATACAACATAATATATGGCGGTGCAACTAAAAAGAATGTTATCCACACCATAAACTATGTCATCAAAGAATCAAACAAATATAGAGACAGTGAAATCTTTCTATGGATATTCAACCATGGATATGGGGATAAAGACAACATCCTAACCGGCGGAAAAATCTTGGAACACAGCATCATCTTCACATGGGATGACACCCTAAGTGACAAGGAACTAGGAGAGCTACTAGGACCACTAAAATCCAAAAAAACATGCATAATCATCGATGCATGTTACTCTGGAGGATTCGCTGACAAAACCATACTTAACCTTCCCACCCCACTTTTACTAAGATCCAAAATTCCTCAATCAGGTAGAATAGTAATAACTGGTGCAAGCAAATTCAGAAAAGGATACACCAGCACAACAGAGGGACCATTATTCTCACAGCTATGGTTCAAAGGACTAAAAACCGGGGAAGCAGATGGCTTCAAACCAGGTATACTGAACATCGGAAGACCCACCAGACTTCGAATATTCAAAGATGGAAAAGTATCTGTAGAAGAAGCATTCTACTATGCTAGATACATGCTACGTACAGATGAAAACATCAAACAATACAAATCCATGCAGCCGCAGATCAACGACAACTACCCGCAAAAAGGATTCCTACGCAGCCTAGGAGAAATGATACTAGGCGAAGATTAATATAATACCAACTGCTGTAAAACTCTTTTTGAAAAAATATGAAAAAAGAAGCAAAATTCTGGGTATCAACAGAAAAACAAGAAGTTCAATGTCTTCTATGCCCTCATACATGCAAAATCAAAAAAGATCAGAGAGGCATCTGCGGTGTAAGAAAAAATGAGGATGGAAAACTATACACACTAATATATGGCTCTTACTCATCAGTAGCAATTGATCCTATTGAAAAAAAACCTCTCTATCATTTCCATCCAGGTTCAAACATACTATCCTTCGGCACAGTGGGATGTACATTCCAGTGTAGCCACTGTCAAAACTACACTATATCCACTGCACATCCAGAAGACATATACCTACAAGAACTATCCCCTGAAGAAGCAGTAAAGATGGCAAAAAAATATGACTGTCAGGGCATAGCATGGACATACAATGAACCAACTATATGGTATGAATACAGCCTAGACACGGCTAAACAAGCGAAAAAAAACAATCTATATACAGTTTATGTCACCAATGGATATATAAACCAAGAACCACTAAAAGAACTATCCAAATATCTAGATGCAATGAACATAGATGTAAAAGCATTCAACGATGATTTCTACAAAAAAATATGTAAGGCACGCCTACAGCCAGTGCTGCAGACATGCGAAACTGCAAAAAACCTAGGCATTCACCTAGAAATAACATATCTAGTCATTCCTGGATACAATGACTCCATGGAAGAAATAAAAGATTTCTGCAGATGGGTTGCCGAAAAATTGGGAAGTGATACACCATTGCATTTTTCTAGATTTCATCCAGACTACAAAATGACAAACATTCCGATGACACCAATCAAAACATTACTAAAAATATATGAAACTGCAAAAAACATTGGTATACAATACCCATATCTAGGCAATGTGCCACATGGTGATTATGAAAACACTATCTGCCCTAAATGTGGCAACATATGCATCGAACGATACGGCTACACAACCCGGTTAATTGGTCTTAAAAATGGAAGATGTACAAAATGCGACACTCCCCTCCCAATAATAACAAATAACAGATAGATATAAAGAATTTTGATATATTACTGAATTTTGTTTGTTTGCCCTACGGTAAAAACATCACAAATTAAATAAATCAATATATAATAAAAGGAAAAATTTAATAAAGGGGGAAACATACTTATAATTACAAAAAGATAAAATTAATATAAATAAAAAAATATTTGACAAAAAGAAGGGTGAGTAGATGATTCTAGATCTAAAACACACCGACAAACTCATCATATTAATAGCAGTTGCCGTGGTTATAATCGCAGTGATATCACTCGCGTTATATCAACCACCAGAGGAAGAAGTCACTGAACCACAGACAGAGACACATGTATATGATGTGGAGTGGAACATAAAATCTGATTCTCTGCCATCCATATCAGGCGGCGCGTCTAAAAAAGCATCGTACACAACAGACATAATCATACCACAGGGAAATCTAAAAACCATAACATTCAACCTAAGCTGGGAAGATGATAAACCTCGACTAAGATTTCTAAAAAGACTTGGATTGGGGCTAGATGAGATAACATTAAAAATCACAACCCCTGACGGAACAGTAGAGACTAGATCCTCTAAAAATGGACGTATAGAGCTATCCCTGGATGTCAACCTGGAGGAACCCTCAAATGAGCCTATAGAAGCGGAATCAATATTTGATGCAGAGCAGAAACTAAGAGAACCACCGTATTACAGTGATAAATGGGAGAACAAAGAAATTAACATACAGGTTAGTGTAAAAGTTGGAAAAATAGGTATGTTTAGAGACAAGGGAAACACGTTTAGCCTTGAAGTATCATATGAATACTATGATGGAAGTTTGATAGAGATACAGCCAGAAGAGAAATCCACAGACACAGACGGAAATTTTTTAGATGACCTACGAGACACAGAATATACCCCACCTACATCATGGCGGATAATAGGCATGGGTTTCGGCCGTCTCATTTAATTTTTGTCTCAGTCTATTTTAAACCTTAAAAAAGCACCTATCCCACCTATTCCCTCAAACTTCTTACCGGAATCATGCTGCGTGTTGATAACTGTGAATACACTATTTGTTTGTCTTGCTAGTCTGATAAACTCCTCACCTTTTCCACTCCTGATAACCTTATCTGATATTAGAAGCTGTTTTACTGCTCCTCTGTTGAGAGCATCATAAACCTCTTCTTCTCCATAAACAGCCATGCCATCCCTTTTTATTTCCTCAAACAGTTTTTCAACTAATTGTGTTTCAAATGATACTCTATTGTCTCTTATGATTTTTTCTACAACACCTGATTTTATAGCCTCATTTATACCATTCATCCCAGAATGTCCAGTTCCATATGTTATACATTTTTTGAAAAGCTCAGGTTTTTTCATTCTGCCATGTTTTACAAATTTTTCTCTGGCAAAACCGGGTCCAACAACAATCAATGGAGCATTCTCTTCTTTATAACTCTCTATTAGAGATATTATCTCATCATAGTACTCATGCTCAGTATTTTTACTTTCATACATTTTTCCTGTTCTCCCGGAATCAATGTCTGTAATCCATTGTATGCCACTTTGATGTAGTATTGCAATTGTTGCAGTGTCCTCATCAAGTGATACAAATAGCAGGGAGGGTTGATTTCGTTTTTTAACTGCCTCCTCTATTCTATCCAGCTGATGTTTTTTCCATTTTCTTTTTATGATTGAGAGTTTGCTCATCTTGTCAGCAGTGATGTTCAGTGTATGATATGATCCAAGATCTTGTGGTCCTTCCTCGATAACTCCATGTACTCGTAATCTATCTGAGAATTCATGGAAACCTATTTTTTTTACACGTATACCAAGTTTCACTCGTTTTTTTTCACTTTTTTTTGACCGGATTTTTCCATCTTTTTGTTGACTATCGCTTCTAAACGTTACTGCTCGGACTAGATCTTCTTCTTCTATAATATTGTATAAATGCCATATATCATCTGGATTTTCTGGTATGATTTTTATTTCACCCTTTTTGAGGTCTTTGAATACTATCTTCATAACTAGCTCAACATTCCCTTAAAAATTAAACCATCATCTTTTTTATTCTAATTTCCTAAGTTATTATTTTTTTTGTTTCTATTCCTTTTGTTTTAGTTATGTTTGTTTCCCCAGGTGGAAGTACGCGTTCTATCTCGTAAGTTGGGACATTAAATGTTTTTGACAATATCTGGGAGACTACATTTCTCTTAAGACCTCCTGGTTCTATGATAACATATTTATCTGCCAATTTTTTTACTGATTCTATTGGTCCACCCATAATTTTTTTTATGTCATTATTTAGTGTTATATGTCCTATTGCGAGTTGTAGTTTGCATTTACAGTAGTTTCTTTTTCCACGTATCACAAATGCCCCTTTTGGTATGTATTCTCCACTCTGTGGTGTTTTGCTTACTTGGCTGGGTAGTACCCAGTAGGCCTGTGTTTCACCAAATTGTTGTTTCCAGGCTTTAGAGTAGCAGGCTGCAAAAATACATGCCTCTTTTAGTGTTTTTTCAGAAATCGGTTTTTTTCTGTCATGTATGTCTATGTCTTTTACAATGCAGCTAGGTGCACCATGTATATCTGCATGGACGTATCGGTCTCCATTTTTTAGATATTTTTTTACAATTATCTCATTGCTTTTTGCATCTCTTCCAGCTATGATAATGTTTCCATCTGATGATATGCACCATCTGAATTTTTCGAACCAGAATTTTTTTTTCTTTTCTCTATCTTTTTCTGCTGGTTTTTCTTCTTTTTTTTCTAGTGTTTTTATTTCTTTTTTTGTATTTTCTATTGCTTTGAGAGCGCCTTTTAGTTTTTCTCTCAGTTTTTTGCTTTCGTTGTATGCTTTTTCTGCATTTTCTGCAGCTGTTTTTCGGAAATCAAGTTTTATTTCTACGGTTTTGCCTTTTCCGTCGGGCAGTAGGACTATTAGTTCATTTGCTGTCGGGTCGAATTTTTTTACAATTGTTTTTTTATTGATTCTTTCTATCTGTCGTTTTTTGTCTTTTTGTTTTATCAGGATGTCTATTTCTTTTAGTAGTTGGTTGCATTGTGGAAGGTTGAGGTAGATTATGTCTCCTTCCTTCTTTTTTTTCTGTATTCTTTTTTTGAATTCTTCGACTGCCTTTGTTTGTTGTTTTAGTTTTCTGTTTAGTTTTTCAATTTTTTTTCTGTGTTCTTTTTTCCATTTTTTTTCCTCAGTGTTTTGTTCTATGAGTTTTTGTAGTTCTCTGCTGAAGCTATTGGTTTTTTTATGTTTTTCTTCTCTGTATTTTTTGAATGGTATCGGTAGGATGTCTATTGTTTTTCCATCTGATTGTATGATTGTTGTGGGTTGGAATTTTTTTTTCTCAAATGTTTCTAGAAATTGGGAGAGAGTGTCGTAAATTTTTTTGAGCATTTCTGCATCCATCTTTTGTGTGTCAGTGTTTTTGTTTATGTTTGCTCGTTTGCATATTTCTTCAGCATATGGTCCGCTGAGGTTTATGTTGACTGCTAGTGTGCGTACTAGGTCTTTGTTGCTGTTTTTGAGGATTTCTACAAATTTGTTGTAGTTGAGTTTAAATGGGTTTGTTTGCGTGGGTGGTGGCTGGTATTTTTCATGGGTTTTTATTGTGCGGTGGGCCCATTGTTGGGTGATGAGTGGTATTATGATTTTTTCTTTGCCGTCTATTAATATAATATTGCCGTTTGTGAATAGTTCGAAAATGAGTGTGTAGCATCCTTCTTTTTTGCTGATTATTATTTTTATTATCCTGTCGAATTCATGTTGTTTTATTGCTTTGATTTTGCCGTTTACTAGATGTTTACGTAGTGTCATGGCAAATGTCGTTGGTTTTTTTGGTATTTTGAAGCTTTTTTGTGTTACACACAATAGTTTTCTATTTCTTGCATAAATGTATTCTTTTTGTTTTGTCTTGACATTTCTTATTTTAATCAGCAGTTCCTCTGGGCTTAGCTGATATATTTTGTCTATGTAGCTTCCTATTAATTCCTGCATTTCAGTGGCTATCACATATATGTCAAATGATGAAAGTTCTCGGATCATGGTTTTTGATAGACCAAAATGTGTTTGAATATTAAAAAATGATAGCATCAAATTTTTTATGGAGTTATTAGTATTATGAATCCTATTATTAGTCCATTTACTGTTTTTGATATCTTCTCTGTATTTTGTGTGATTAGCGTTGCTGTGATGTTGATTTTTCCTATTCCAACTGCTATTGTGGTAATGGATTTTTCTCTCTGAGGCGGTATGAGTTTTATTGTTTTCTCGGTATGTGAGCCTAGTAGTATCAATCCTTGTGTTCCATTGATCTTTATATCAATTTTTAGCTTTATATTGGTAGCATTTTCCTCTCCATTGTTTCTAATCACTGTTGTTAGACTGATTCCCCCCATGATTTTCTTGATTTCAAGCATAGATGCTTTGATTTGTATGGTCAGAGGTTCTGACCAGTTGCTCTCAGCATTATGTTCATCTTTGGCTTTCACTCTTATGTTATAACTCCCCTGTTTTGTCCCAAATATGAGGTGTGGTTATGTTCTCACCTGAACTGTGTAGGTCTGTCCATTCATCAGTTAGCATGTCTCCATCCCAATCCCATCCATACTGTATCTGATCTTCATCGGGATCAACCGTGTTAGTTGAAAACATGTATTCTTCTCCTACTAATCCTTCGGTGGGACCATCTGGCTTCGATGGGTTGAAAGGAGGATGGTTGTCTGGGTGTAGTATTACTTCAAATGTGGTATATGCTTCTACATCATATTCATATGACTCTGCAGTTACATTATAGATTCCAGGTGATGCATTCTGTTCTAGTGTGTAAATTATCCCATAACATCCTGTGTTATTAGTCAGCAGACATGTGGCGAATATGATGTTTTCATCCGGATCAGCTATGTTTACACAAACAGCTGACATTGGTATACCCCCCATTTTCTGTTAGACAACCATAAATGTATACATCCTCTCCAGGATGATACTGTGTTTTATCTGTTTCAACTGTCAGATTGTATCCAAATGCGATACCATCTATTATGTAGGAGGAAAAAGTATTGCCGATGCAATGCTTATCTGGATTAGTAGTATACCGTAGGGTCTTTTCTTATCTAGGTATCTAACCCTCATGTTCTTTCCTCATTCTAAATCCCCTCCTTTTTTATTAACCCTTCCTCATTTTAGAGTAAATCATTCTTTTTTTTATCATCCTGCTAAATGGAGATTACAGCGTATAGATAAAATGTTTTTTTAGAAGTAGTAGAGTGTTTTGATGAATGAAGAAAAAATAGAAGTATGAGGTATGAGGTTATAATTGGGTTTTATCTACTCCATCCTTTTTATGCCATTCAATGGTATCCCGTGTTTTCTAGTAGATATTGTATAAACAAATATATTCGTGGGAAAATTTTTTCTATTAGATATAAGAAATGCTGATAGAACAACATTTTTCCTCGTGGCATACTAACTGGTAATGGGTCGGACCATTCGCTTTGTACTCCATGTTCATCCTTGGCCTTTACACGTATTTCATATGTTCCTCTTTTGGTCCATGTGTGTGATGCTTCTACTGTGTCACCGGAACTATATGGGCCTAGCCATCCGCTGTAGCTTCCGTCTCCCCAGTCGAAGAGGTAGTATATCTGGTCGTTGTCTGGGTCTGTTGTAGTAGAGCTGTAGGTATATGTTTTTCTTATCCTCCCTGATGTTGGTCCTGATGGTTTCGCTGGTTTTTCTGGTGCCTGTGACTGACCTGCTATGGCGAGTGATGGATCACCTAATGGCTCCCATTCCTCAACTGTCTTGTAGTCAACATCTTCCATACCAGGGGATATGTAGTTTATAATAGCTCTTCCCCACATTTCTCCAAATGTTGTTGCACTTTCTTCCTTGTATGCCTCAAATGTTTTTATCACCATTCCCTCTATTAGGCCAGATGTGACCCATTCGCCCATGTATGCCCATCCTAATGCTGCTGCACCAAATGTTCCAATTCCTCCCCCATTTGGGTTTGATATAAATGACCATGCAAAACAGTCGCTGTCTGAGTTGAATTTACTTGTTGAGCATGCACCAATGGCTATAATCGGTAGTTTGTTTCCATTTGAGAGTCCAGTGACATGTGGTGAGTTGAGGTATCCACCCATAGGTGTGGGTATCCAGGTGTTGTGGTCCTCATGTGGATGAGTGGCCCATACATAGGTGTTGCCATGGCCTGAGAAGTCAACAAACCCTGCGCCACTGTTGATTGCTTCGCTGATCTCCTGTGCCCCGGTTGGAAACATGCCTGTCAGTCTCCCATTTGATGCCCAGATTTTGTCTGGTATAAAGCCATCCATGATATCTATAACTGCTTGGTTGACAAATTCTCCCTCGTCTACACCATTGTTATCACCAGGAAATGAGTCCCCTCCGCATACCACAAGATTGGTAAACCAGTCTTGTGTATATGCCTGATTATTCTCATATGCTATGATTTTGTTTACAGCAGTTTCAACCTCGTTTTCATTGATACATGCCAGTCTACCGAGATATACATCTGGATATAGATCTATTTCATCTGTTAGATGCGAGTTGCCCCAGTTGTATTCTCCAAATACATTGTTTCCATTAGAATCCCAGCTGCAGAAACCACCTGTTTCATTATAGATGTCTGCATAGTATAGGTCACTGACAAAAACCTCATTATCTGGAGGTGAGGAGTCAATGTGTACATGGGTTGTTCTCACAGGTAGCTTCTGGCTTCCACCTACTAACAATACATAGCTTGTACCCCAGTTTTCAATAGCGTTTTTGATAAAATATTTTATCTTTTCTTGATCATCTCTTCCCTCAGCAGGGAAATATATACCATTATAGATGTCATCAAGACTTACAAATATGGATGATATGCCATTGCTGTTTTTATGTGATATAAGTGGTGTTAGTTCATTGCTAAACTCCTCAGGTCCTATCACAACTAGTGGATATTCATCATCAAAAACAAATGGATGTTGTGGTTCTTTATATTCTATTTCAATTTCAACATCAGACGCCCAATTTATAGTTTTTTTCTCTGGTATGTACTGAACTGGAAAAACCTTTATCTTTACAATAACATTTCTTTTCTCCCCTTGTAGTCCACATCCTACATCGTACTCATACAGTTTATCTGGAAAAGGACTGTTATCATAGACTGTTTCCTGCTTTTTTTTCCATACAGCGTCTATGGTGTCAATTCCAGCTAAAACAGGCTCAGGTGCTGATATCAATTCCTTTGAAACAGTTTTTTGCTTAATGTTATGTACCTTGCAGCTCACATGTTTTATTTCTGTGCCAAATGGAAACACAATTTTTTTAACATAAGCTGGCAAAACAGGCTTATGTGGCTTCATCAAAACTGAGTTTGCATTATCAAGACTAACCTTTATACATTCTCCTTGTTCCTCTAAGATTGGTTGTTGGAAGGACACTGTGATTCTCATCTGCTTAACGTCACCATCTGATAAGGCTGCTGCTCCAAAACTACCTAGGACTAATATACCTGCTAATAGTATGGGATAAAATACTTTCATGATTTTCCCCTAATATAGATAATTATAAAAATCTCTATTTAAATTTATCGGAGGTGGATAGAAATAAATCAGCATATTCTTTTTTATCTAAAAAACATAATTTTATATACCTAGTCAGTATAAAGATATGTGCTTAAAGCGGGGGCGGGTGGATAATTATTTCTAGAAAACGAACCTGTCAGGGTACGTACTCATTGTCATTGTTTTGGTCTCATTTTTTCACAACAAATGTGGGCGGGTATGGACATCGGGTATGGAGATTATCAACAAATAGTGTTTATCCGGCGGCTATTTGAGGAGAAGA